>NZ_JBFSSD010000056.1:0-33979 GCF_041466145.1 Vibrio sp. 10N.239.312.D08
GCTTGTACGGTGGTGTGAGAGGACGGAGGCCGTGAGGCCTCCTCCTACTCGATTGCTAATGCGGACTTTCGCATTTTCTAAATCTGAAATTACTCAGGTTGCTGTAGGTCTCTTTTCTTTTTAGGAACGAAGTTCAATACTGAAATTGGGACTTCTTTGCGTGGTTCGAAACCTTCAACAACGCGGCGCTCAATCAAGTGACCAAGACGTTTTTCGATAATGCACAGGTTCTTGAAGTTGTCTTTCGATAGGAAAGAGATTGCTTCACCAGATGCATCAGCACGACCTGTACGACCAATACGGTGTACATAGTCATCCGCTGGGAATGGGATGTCGTAGTTGACTACGCGGCTTAGGTTATCGATATCGATACCACGAGCAGCAACACCCGTTGCAACTAGATATTTTAGACGACCTTTCTTAAAGTCAGCCAGAATCTTTTCACGAATCGCTTGGCTACGCCCACTGTGGAAAGCTTCAGCTTGGATGCCACGCTTTTCAAGTTGGGCAACTAACTTAGCCGCGCCGTGTTTGGTCTCGATAAAGATAAGCGCTTGGTCCCATTCACCGTCAGTGATCATGTGGCTTAATAGCGCAGATTTGCGGTCTTTATCGACGGTTACCAACCATTGCTCAATGTTCGCTTTAGAAGCGTCAGTTTTGGCAATTGAAATCTCTTCCGCTTCACTGATTGCGCTTTTCGCTAGCGCACGAACTGGCGTTGATAGCGTTGCTGAGAACAAGAGGTTTTGAATGTTTTGTGGCAAACGCGCGATGATCTTGTTGATGTCTTCGATGAAACCCATGTCTAGCATGCGGTCGGCCTCATCCAGAACCAATACTTCAACTTCATCAAAGTGAACGGCACGTTGTCCGTACATATCGATCAAACGACCTGGTGTTGCCACAAGAATATCAACGCCTTCAATAAGACGATCTTTCTGGTGTTGGTAAGACACGCCACCGTACATCGCTAATGATGTCAGGTTTAGGAATTTCGCGTACTTAGTAATGTTCTGTTCAACCTGAATCGCAAGCTCACGAGTTGGTGTCAGAATAACAGCGCGAATGCGTTTTTTACGTTGTGTTTCACCTTTACTTAGCATTTCTAAGATAGGGAGAACAAAGCTCGCAGTTTTACCTGTACCTGTTTGTGCAGCAGCAATAAGGTTCTTACCAGAAAGCACAATCGGAATTGCTTTTTCTTGAATAGAGGTTGGCTTTTCATAGCCTTGTTTTGCAACGGCTTTAACAATAGGTGAGCTTAATCCAAGCTTGGAAAATGGCATAAGTTTCTCGGTATGATTTGGCTAAATAGCGATGGAAAGGTTTAACAATCTTATACAAGGATAAGATTAATGGCTGCATTCTACCATGTTGCTTGCTCACCGCTAGTCACATGCACATAAAAAAATCCAGTGTCGACAAGACACTGGATTTTCAGTTTTGGGTGTTCGCTATTTAGCTTGGGTTTATCGAAAGCGTTTAAGCGATCTCAATCTTCTCGGCTTGGTTTTGCTCTGCCATTGATAGTGCTAGCGCTTCTGCAGCCTTAATACCATCAATACCAGCGGAAAGGATACCGCCTGCGTAGCCTGCACCTTCGCCAGCAGGGAAGAAGCCCTTAAGGTTGATGCTTTGGAAGTCTTTACCACGTTTGATGCATACAGGAGAAGACGTACGTGTCTCAACACCGGTAAGTAGGCCGTCTGGCGTAGAGAAACCTTTGATCTTCTTCTCGAACGCTGGGATTGCTTCACGAATCGCTTCGATAGCAAAATCAGGCAGCGCTTTTGAAATATCAGTCAGGTGGATACCCGGCGTGAATGACGGTTGTACTTCACCGATTGCACTTGGATCGCGACCTTTCAAGAAGTCACCGATTTTTTGAGCTGGTGCATCGTAGTTTTCACCACCAAGAACATAAGCGCCGCTTTCTAGTTCACGTTGTAAACGGATACCAGCCAGTGCGTCACCTGGGTAATCACGCTCTGGGTCGATACCTACAACGATCGCGCTGTTTGCGTTACGTTCTGCACGAGAGTATTGGCTCATGCCGTTCGTTACTACGCGGCCTTCTTCAGACGTTGCAGCAACCACAGTACCACCTGGGCACATACAGAAGCTGTATACAGTGCGGCCATTCTTACAGTGGTGAACCAGCTTGTAGTCCGCAGCACCTAGGATTGGGTTGCCTGCGTTCTTACCGAAACGAGCTTCATCGATCATCGATTGCTTGTGTTCGATACGGAAACCAACAGAGAAAGGCTTCGCTTCCATGTAAACGCCACGATCGTACAGCATTTCAAACGTGTCACGAGCACTGTGGCCAACAGCCAATACCACGTGACGAGATTTGATCTCTTCACCGTTAGAAAGCGTTAGGCCAGTGATTTGACCATCTTCCATATGAACGTCGTCAACACGAGTGCTGAAACGGATTTCGCCACCAAGTTCAATGATAGAAGCGCGCATCTTTTCGATCATGGTAACCAGTTTAAAGGTACCGATGTGCGGCTTACTTACGTATAGAATTTCTTCTGGTGCACCCGCAGCAACGAACTCTTCAATTACTTTACGGCCGTAGTGCTTTGGATCTTTAACTTGGCTGTACAGCTTACCGTCAGAGAAAGTACCTGCGCCGCCTTCACCAAACTGTACGTTTGATTCTGTGTTCAGCGTACGCTTACGCCAGAAACCAAAGGTATCTTTCGTACGCTCACGAACTTCTTTACCACGCTCAACGATGATTGGGTTGAAACCCATTTGAGCAAGCACTAGGCCAGCGAATAGACCACATGGGCCAAAACCGATAACCACAGGGCGCTCAGTTTGGTTCTCAACCGCTTTAGCAACAAACTTGTACTCCATATCAGGAGTCACTTTTACGTGCGGGTCGCTAATGAATTGTTCTAACAACTCAGCTTCGTTTTCAACGAGAACGTCAAGCGTGTAGATAAGTAAGATCTTTGATTTCTTACGAGCATCGTAGCCACGTTTAAAGATATTAAAAGAGAGTACCTGATCAGAGTTAATACCAAGTTTCGCTTCAATAGCGTCTTGAATAGCAGACTCTTCATGGTCTAGTGGGAGTTTAATTTCGGTTAAACGTATCATTTCGATGTCTCGTTTTTATAGGTGTCTTAGCTAGATCGTTTCTTAATACAGAGTTTGATGGAAACGCTGATGTTCAAAGAAGCGATAAGCTCACAATGGCGCGCATTTTACGAGAAATTGATTTATCTGTCATACTAATTTGGAAACATGGAGCAAATAGACACGATATTAGAGCCGTATGATGTTGAATTTTGCTTTGGGATGAGTATTATCCCCATTCTTCAATTTTGACTAACTTATAGAGCAGAGCATCATGGCATTTGTCGTAGGCGATAATTGTATTCAATGTAAATACACAGACTGTGTGGCAGTGTGCCCCGCAGATGCGTTCCATGAAGGCCCAAATTTCATGGTAATCAACCCAGTCGAATGTATTGATTGTGGCTTGTGTGTACCTGAATGTGATGCTCAAGCAATCTTCCAAGAAGACGAACTGCCAGAAGATCAAAAGATCTTCATCGAAGTGAACGCAGAGCTCGCTGAGATTTGGCCTGTGCAAACGGAAGTAAAAGCACCAATGGATGACGCTGAAAAGTGGAATGGTGTGTGTGATAAGTTGGCAATGCTAGAAAAGTAATTGTTGAAAAGAACTCAAATAAAAAGGCGTACTGATTTAATCAATACGCCTTTTTTAATATCTGAACACTGTCGATTGGCTAGTTAGCTTAGAGGTCTAGCAGTGCTGACGACGCATGTTGTCGAGAATAATGCCTGTCGCCATTGCAACGTTCAAAGACTCTGCGCCACCGAATGCTGGAATCGTAATCTTATCAGTCACGTATTTAGCCGCGTGTTCACGGATGCCGTGAGACTCACTGCCCATCAATAAAATGCCGTTAGCAGTAAACTCAGTCTTATGAACACTTTCGCCTTCTAAGAAAGCACCGTAAACCGGTAGGTTCGCTTGCTTTAAGTAAGCTGGTAAGTCTGTTTGGCTTACGTGTACGCGGCCAAAGCTGCCCATAGTCGCGCTGATCGTTTTAGGGTTGTATGGGTCTGCGCAATCGCTGCTCGCAACGATATGCTTGATGCCATACCAGTCTGCTACGCGAATAATCGTACCTAGGTTGCCAGGGTCTGAAACGCCATCAAGTGCAATCATCAGTCCTGTCGCTTCTGGTAGTTCAAACGTTGGGATCTCAACAACCGCAATCGCTGCATTGTTACTTACCAAAGTGCTCGCTTTGGTTAGGTCATCCAGTGAGGCTTCAACACAATCAAACTCAATCAGTGATGCGTGATTTTCAGATAAGAAATCAGCGGTAGCAAAGACGTTCTTCACGACTAAGTCACTATTGAACAGCTCAAGAACGTTCTTTTCACCTTGAACTAGAAACAGGCCGTGGGCTTTACGTTGTTTCTTTTGGCCCAAAGCACGAAGGAGTTTTAATTGGTTTTTTGAAATCATGTTTTTATCCTAGATATAAGCCCGCGCATTATAGAGCAAAGGTTAGCGAACCAAAAGCGTGATGACTCAATGCGATCTACATAAAAAGCAAAAGCAACTCACTTAAAAAAGAAAAGCGCACTAAATAGCGCGCTCTTATGGGATTTACTCACCTAAGTTAAGCTGAACTGACAGCCTAATACGGAGCAGGATAGCGTTTAAATACTGTGTTGATATCAGTCAGGATCTCTTCTGATAACGGTTTACTGAAAGCGGCTACGTTCTCTTTTAGCTGCTCCATGGTCGTTGCACCAATGATAGTGGACGTCACCCCATCAACTTGATTACACCAAGCCAATGCCAGTTGGCTTGGAGTGAACCCGTGAGCATTCGCCACTTCAACATAGCATTTAACCGCTTCATTGGCAGATTCAGTATCACGAAAAATGCCTTTACGTTGCATGTAAGTCCAACGGCTGCCTTCCGGTCTTGCGCCATCAATGTACTTTCCACTCAACATGCCTGCAGCTAAAGGTGACCATGGCAGATAAGCGACATCTTCATGCACACAGTTCTCAATCAGATATGGCCAGTCTTTTGCGTGCAGCAAGCTAAATTCATTCTGAATCGAAACCATACGTGGCAAATCGTGTTTCTCGCTCAGCTTGAGGTATGTGTTAATGCCCCAAGTAGAATCATCTGAAAGCCCGACATGGCGAATTTTCCCCGCCTTAATGCAGCTTGCCAGTGCTTGTAGGATTTCCAACATCTCAGCTTCATGCTGCTTTCGGTCAATATCACTGAATCGAATGTGATTCGGGAAATGCTTACCAAAGTGAGGCGTTGTACGATTTGGCCAATGAAGTTGGTAAAGGTCGATATAGTCTGTTTGTAGGCGTTTTAATGATGCGTCAACGGCTGCGATCACCGCTTCACCCGTTATCGGGCCGCCATCTCGAACCCAAGGAAGCCCTGGCCCGGCAATTTTGCTCGCAATGATCAACTCTTGTCGACGCTGTGGGTTACGCGATAACCAGTTACCAATGATCGCTTCTGTTTTTCCGTAGGTATCTGGAGAAGGTGGAACCGCGTACATCTCTGCAGTATCGATAAAGTTAATACCTTGGCTTAATGCGTATTCGATCTGTTGGTCGGCTTGCTGCTGCGTATTTTGTAGCCCCCAAGTCATGCTGCCAAGACAGATACGGGAAACGGGAATTTGACTACTTCCTAGCTTTGAATATTCCATTGAATTCGGGGTTCCTGTGGTTAGGTTCTCTGGTACTCGCATTATAGTTTTGAAAAGAGGGCGAGTGAGGAATGAAAACGAATATGAATTATTAGCACAAAATGACACGACAAGGTATGGCATCGGGGAGTTTAGTGAGTCATTTCTCAGCGCTGCAAGCTAGTGTGTGCAATGCGTGAAAATACATTCGCGAGAAACTATGAGCCAATTGGTGATCGAGAAGTGAAGAACAACAAGCAATGAGCGAAGGTTTAATGTTCAGCTTGTTTGGGAGTGGGGGAGAGGAGAACAGATCAAAAATAAAAAAAAGCTCTACCGGATAGAGCGTAGAGCTTTTTTATAGGGGTCTTAATAGTGCTAGGTATTCATTGAGTTACGAGGTCGCGTTTGTGTCTAATCCACCCTGGATCTGCGCCTGTCTTAGAGCTTCCTGCCTTTGAACTTCTTTCTCAGTTAATACTGGTCGAAGCGTTTCCTCAGAGGCTTGAGGAGAGAAAATGAAATATTTATTAATCGTCATAACTGTGTCTCCGTGTAACGTATGACAGATTCTGCATCAAGGATAAATTGTGATCATCATCCACTTTGTACTTTTGTTAGGCTGAGAGCGGAGGGCGTAGAATGCGTACAAAGCGATCTCTTATCATCCGTATGCAATGTTGAACTGACGAAACCCTCTGTTTTCAAGTATAGGAAGCGCATCTAATTTCGCACAATAATGATTTAGAGCAATTACATACATGGTCAGGGGCGTAAGATGAAAACCCTCGCTACTGACTCTGTGCTCGTATTTATTTAACGATGTATCACTTATCGACATAATAATTAAGTCAGTAAATCAATTACTTAATCCATGGTGAGATGAATTATGGAAAAGCTTGTAGAACGTTTTCTGAATTACGTTACTTTTGATACCAAATCCGATCCTTCTAATCAGCAATGCCCAAGTTCACCGGGTCAAATTACCTTTGCTGAAGCCTTAAAGTTAGAATTGGTGGCATTAGACTTAGTTGATGTGTCTTTAGATGACAATGGATACTTGATGGCGAAACTGCCGTCGAATGTCGATTACGATGTGCCTGCGATTGGCTTTGTGGCGCACATGGATACCGCTCCTGACGCATCAGGCGCCAACGTGAAACCACAAGTGATTAAAGATTACCGAGGTGGAACGATTGAATTAGGGGAAAGTGGCGAGAGTTTGAACCCAAGCCAGTATCCAGATCTTGATTCTTTACATGGTCACGACCTGATTACGACTGACGGCACAACTCTGCTTGGTGCCGACAACAAAGCGGGCATCGCTGAAATCATCAGTGCAATTGCTTACCTGAAAGCGAATCCAGACATCAAACACGGCGACATCTGCATTGGTTTCACGCCGGATGAAGAGATTGGTCGCGGTGCGAACCTGTTTGACGTTGAAAAATTTGGCGCCGAGTGGGCGTACACCATCGATGGTGGCCCAGTAGGGGAGTTGGAATTTGAGAACTTCAATGCCACGAGCGCCGATGTTATCTGTCATGGCGTGAACGTTCACCCGGGCACCGCAAAAGATAAAATGGTGAACTCGATGAACATTGCAGCGCAATTCCAATTGATGATGCCTGCGCAAGAAACACCAGAGTGCACAGAAGGTTATGAAGGCTTCTACCACCTGAAATCGGCGGAAATGGGTGTGGCTCGCTCTGAATTGGGATACATCATCCGTGATTTTGAACGTGAGGGTGTAGAAGCACGTAAGGCATTCATGCAACAGAAAGTCGATGAGCTGAATGAGCGCCTTGAGAAAGGCCGTGTTGAGCTGGTGCTAACCGATAGCTACTTCAACATGAAAGAGATGGTTGAACCGCATCAACATATTGTTGAATTAGCGAAGCAAGCGATGATTGAGTGCGATGTTGAGCCAATGATCAAGCCTATCCGAGGTGGTACAGACGGTGCTCGTTTATCTTTCATGGGGCTACCATGTCCGAATATCTTTACTGGTGGCTACAACTTCCACGGTATTCATGAGTTCATTACCATTCAAGGCATGGAGCAAGCGGTAAAAGTGATTGTCGAATTGTCTCAACGTACAGCGACGCATTACCAAAAATAGAGCATCAGAGCGTTATATCTCTTTGTATTTTTGAGAGTATTCAATAATACTCTCTTTAAGCATAAGGGAGTACGCGATGAAAAAGTTAGTTTTACTTTGCACCCATTTAGCCGTGGGTGCTTTTGGTTTTGGGCTGGGTGTTTACGCATTACCTATCTTGATTGAGCCTGATTCTCCTTCTTCGAGTTCTGTTGAAGCGATCAGTGAGCAGGCTATCTACACGGGCGAGTTTACTAAAGATCGACAAGACAGTGACTTCTTGCACTGGGGAGAAGGCATCGTTTCAGTGTCTGAAAGTGCGATCGCTTTTGAAGGTGAATTGGCGCCGGGGCCTGATTACAAGGTTTACCTCTCACCTAAGTTCATTGAAACCGAGCAAGCTTTCAATGACAGCAAGAACGAGTTATTGAGAGTCGGAGATGTGAAAACATTCGACCGCTTTATGGTTGAGCTTCCCGAAGGTACTGATCTTAATCGATTTAATACGGTTGTGATTTGGTGTGAAACTTTTGGTCAATTTATTACTTCTGCCAAGATAAAATGATAGCCTTAGCTAGGCTAATACCAGAATGTATACGAGCGCTCAGGAGTTGAACGCTTTTTCATAGAAAGGATATTAGCGGCTTTCTTGTAAAGCTAACCGTTGTAAAGCTAACTGTTGTAATGCTAAGGAATAAGTAATGGAAAAGTTGTGGCAAGTAATTGATTTTCTACTCGCTCATAAGTTTATTTTTAGTGCGTTGATTATCACTATTATATTAATCATTCGCCGAATCACCTTATCTCAAATAAGAGGTGATGTTGCTTTCCTTAGCGAAGACCAACGTAACTGGATGTCACGAACCAAAAACGGCACATTCGCGATTATTGTTGTGACGTTATTTGTGCTGTGGAAATCCGAAATCAGCGAGTTTGCGCTGTCGGTAACGGCCATTGCTGTTGCTATAGTCGTCGCATCTAAAGAGATCATTTTGTGTTTCACCGGTTCTATTCAGCGTGCGAGTTCTCGCTCATTTAGAATCGGCGACTGGATCGAAGTGGGTAAAATCAGCGGTGAGGTGATTGAACACAATTTGATGGCGACCGTGATTCAAGAAATCGATTTGTATCATGGGCAATATCACTTCACTGGCAAGACAGCCACGCTGCCTAATAGCATGTTCTTCACTTATCCGGTAAAGAACCTCAACTTCATGAAGCGTTATGTTTATCATAACTTTTTTGTGACGGTGAAAGACTTTGTAAACCTATACCCTATGCTGTCGGGTCTTATTGTGAAAATTGAAGAGCATTGTGAAGAGTTTATCGATGTTGCCCGCCGTTACAACGGTGTGATCGAAAAGCACGCTGGCGTTGACCTTCCGGGTTCTGAGCCTCACATCCATATCACAAGCAGTTCGACAGGTGAGCAAGAAGTGCACTTTATGATCTTCTGTCCGACCGAAAAAGCGATTCATCTAGAGCAAGATATTCGTAAAGACTTTATGGAAGCGTACGCGGAAGCATTCCCAACGAACGCTTAGTTTGCTCATCCGTTTACAGTGACCAAGCTATAGCCTCTAAACTATAGCTTCTAAAATATAGCGACCAAACTATAAGTCCAAACAAAAGAAAGCCGAGAGCGATAATATCGACTCTCGGCTTTTTTGTTCTAACTATCTGTTCGTTTAATCTAGGTCAGCCAGTGGCAACCAATCGACTTTTACGCCTGCTTGTTCAAACATATCTTGGCTCACTTTGATTTTGTCTCCCCAGCGAGAAAGAAAGTCTTCACTTTGCTCTGGGCAGTGAACCGCAGAAATACCGGTTTGGATGATTTTCGCTGCGCAGTTTGGGCAAGGGAAGTGAGTCACCCAGATTTCACAGCTGTCCAAATCACGCTTGGCGAATAAGATCGCATTTTCTTCAGCGTGAAGTGTCTTGAGGTACTTCATCTCTCTGTCATCAGTATCCGCACTATCAGACACGCCATGTGGGTAGCCATTAAAACCAACAGAAACAATGCGGTTGTGCTTAGTGATTACGGCGCCGACTTGAGTTGAAGGATCTTTACTCCAAGAACCGACCAATTCCGCCATTTGATAGAAACGTTTAGCCCATTTTGAAATCATGAGAATTCCTTAACAATTAAATGTGAATGCTTATCTGTCTGACAATACATTATGTTAGACAATATCCATAGAGAACAAAAGCTGAGAGATTGATTTACTTAGGAATTGTAGCGTGTTTGTAATCACTTTATAAGCACTTGGTTTCAATTAACATATTGATACACTTTGGCCAGTTATAATTGATATTCCTCGGACAATGGTAACAGAGGTGTTACGTAAATTTTATGCTGTTCAAATACTAATAAGTGACGGTATAACCATGCGTAAAAAGTTGATCCTTACTGCTCTTGCAAGCTCTCTTATTCTTGCTGGGTGTGGGCAAGATGCTCAGAATGCCAAGCAAGCACCTTTACCTCTCGTAGCTGTACAGGATGTTAGCGTTGTTTCTCACCAGCAAAGTAAGTCGTATATCGGTCGTATAGAAGCCGTTGAAGACACGGCTATTACAGCGCAGGTTTCTGGCTACCTACAAAGCCGTCATTTTAATGAAGGCCAAATGGTTGAAAAGGGTCAATTGCTTTATTCGATTGAACCTTCTTCGTTTGAAGCCGAAGTAGCAAGCGCAAAAGCGTCTGTTGCTCAAGCGAACGCGAACCTTAAAAAAGCTGAGCTTGATTTTAATCGTGGTAAAAACCTACTTCCGAAAGGCAGTATCTCTCAATCTGAATTCGATGCATTAACCGCAAACTTGTTAGGTTCTCAAGCACAGCTTGAAGCAAGCCAAGCACAGCTTAATGCTGCGAATGTTCAGCTTTCTCATACCAAAATCATCGCGCCTTTCTCTGGCCGTATAAGCGATACCAAAGTGAGCACGGGTGATCTGGTTTCGCCGTCTTCAGGTGTACTGACGACTTTGGTTAGCCTAGACCCAATCCACGCATCGTTCAGCATCAGTGAGCGAGAGCGTATTGAGCTGGGTATGGACCGCATCGAAGGCGATGGCAGCAGCGACTCTGCAGGTGTTGAAGTTCAGATCATGCTTGAGAACGGTGAAGCGTTTGAACACCTAGGTCAGCTCGATTTTTTGGGTAACCGTATCAATCTCAATACCGGTACGATCGCGATGCGCGCAATCGCTGATAATCCGAATCAACGATTACTTCCTGGTCAACACGTTCGTGTGGATCTACGTGAAAAGCAATCTATTGATGTTGTGACTATCCCACGCCGAGCAGTACAAACCGACCTAGAAGGCGACTTTGTGATGGTACTGGTTGAAGGTGAAGCGGCACCAGTTGCTGAGCGCAGAAACATCGAGATGGGTCGTCAGGTTGAAGGTGGTGTAATTGTTCATTCTGGATTAGAGAAGAACGACTCAGTCATCACTCAAGGCTTACAGCGTGTCCGTAATGGTATGTCCGTTCGCATTCAACCTTCTGCTGAACAAGCTGAGTAAGGGGGCTATTTATGTTGAGTCGTTTCTTTATCCAAAGGCCTAAGTTTGCCCTTGTTATATCCATCATATTAACGCTGGCGGGGGCGATTTTTCTCGCTATCTTGCCGGGGGCTGAATATCCAAAAATTAGCCCACCGTCGGTCAGTGTGTCTGCATTCTATACGGGCGCAAGTGCTGAAGTGGTGGAGCAGGCGATAGCCGACCCCATAGAAACGTCGGTTAACGGCGTAGAAGATATGATCTACATGTCCTCTAAAAGTGCTAACGATGGTTCATACAACCTTAACGTGACCTTTGATGTCGGTACTGATGCTGATATGGCTCAGGTCAACGTGCAGAACCGTGTTGCTCAGATCGAATCGAAACTTCCACAAGAAGTAAGAATGGTGGGTGTAACGGTCAAGAAGCGTTCTCCTGACTTGCTGATGGTATTGAACTTCTACTCGCCGAACGGAGAGTATGACGATCAATTCTTGATCAACTACGTGAACTTGAACATTAAAGACCAATTGGCCCGTGTAAAGGGTATCAGTGAAGTTAACGTATTGGGTGGTGGCGAATACGCGATGCGTGTTTGGTTAGACCCTGAGAAAATGGCTAACCTCAATATAACCACCTCTGATGTGAATCGCGCCTTGGCTGAACAGAACGTTCAGGTAGCGGCTGGTCGTATTGGTGCTGCACCTTACAACAACGCACAAGAAGTGCAGTTCAACTTGGTAACCAAAGGCCGACTAGAAACGGCTGATGAGTTTGAAAATGTTGTACTTCGTGCAAACCAAGATGGTTCAACGGTTTATTTAAAAGACGTTTCACGCGTTGAGCTTGGTAAAAAGTTCTACGATGGCAATGGTAAATACCGTGGTCAAGACGCTTCAATCGTAACGTTGTCACTTCAATCAGACGCTAACGCGCTGGAAAGTGGTAAAGCGGTGATGGCGATGCTGGATAATTTAGGCAAAAATTTCCCTGAAGGCGTTGCTTATGAGGCGAGTTATGACACGACACTCTTCGTTGCAGAGTCGATCAAAGGCGTAGTAAAAACGCTAATTGAAGCGATCTTACTGGTTATCGCGGTAACGTATCTGTTCTTAGGTAGTGCGCGTGCGACTTTGATTCCTGTAGTTGCGATTCCGGTATCTTTGATTGGTACGTTTGCCATCATGCAGATGACGGGTTTCACCATCAACACGGTAACCCTGTTTGGTTTGATACTAGCGATTGGTATCGTAGTAGATGATGCGATCTTGGTTATCGAGAACGTTGATACCACAATGGCTAAAGACCCAACCATTTCACCGCGTAAAGCCACGCTTATTGCGATGAAAGAAGTAACGGGGCCGATCATTACGTCGACCTTGGTTCTACTTGCGGTATTCATCCCTGTTGCAATGCTTCCTGGTATTACTGGCATCATGTACCGTCAGTTCGCTCTGACTATCTGTATCGCGGTTGTTATCTCTTCAATTAACGCATTAACGCTATCACCTGCATTGTGTTCACTGGTTCTTAAGCAGGGTGGTGGTAACACGGCTCGTTGGTACCAAGCGTTTAACCGTGGTCTTGAATCAGTAACCAACAAATACGGTCAAATTGCAGGCTTCCTTGTGAAAAAGGGTGTTCTGCTGTTTACCTTCTTCGTTGTGGCGCTAGCAGCGGTAACTTACTTCGCGAAAACCACGTCTACGGCGTTTGTACCTCAAGAAGATAAAGGCATTTTGCTGGTTAACGTTCAGCTTCCTGACGCGGCATCCTTGTCTCGAACCGAAGAAGTGACTAAGCAGCTGCTTGAAATGGTTGAACAAGAGCCGGGTGTTGATGGCGTAACACTGGTTAACGGCTACGCATTTATGACGGGCGCTTCTGCGTCGAATGGTGCGTCAATGTTCATCAAGCTTCACGATTGGGACATGCGTAATGCACTGGATGGTCAACACTCTGCTCAGGCTATCTCACAGCGTATTAATGGTCGTGCTGCGACTGAACTTCCTCAAGCTGTCGTGTTTGCGATGGGGCCTCCAGCAGTACCGGGCATGGGGGCCGCGTCTGGATTTGAGTTTGTTCTAGAAGATACATTAGGTCGTAGCCGTACTGATCTAGCGATGGTTATGAATGACGTGATTGCTGAGGCCACTAAACAGCCTGAGATTTCACACACATTCAGTACTTTCCGTGCGAACGTACCTCACTACTATGTCGATATTGACCGTGAGAAAGCGCAGCAATTAGGTATTCCGTTGTCGGAAATTTTCCAAACACTACAAGGTAACCTTGGTTCGTTGTACGTGAACGACTTCACCATGTTTGGTAAGAACTTCCGCGTAACCATGCAAGCTGACAGTGAACACCGTAGCAGCATGGACGACCTACAACGATTCCACGTTCGTTCGTCTAATGGCGAGATGATCCCGTTAAGCACATTGGTGACTTACGATCAGATCTTCGAACCAGATGTAGCATGGCGTTACAACATGTACCGCAGTGCCGTGATTCAAGGTCAACCTGCAGAAGGTTACTCAAGTGGTGATGCGATTGCGGCAATGGAACGCGTAGCTGCAGAAGTATTGCCTCAGGGGTATCAGTACGAATGGACAGGCATGGCTTACCAAGAAGTACTAGCAGGTAACCAAGCGATCTTTGCTTTCGCACTGGCTCTGATCTTCATCTACCTGTTTATGGTGGCTCAATACGAGAGTTGGACAATTCCGATTGCGATTATCCTCGTGGTACCTGTCGCAACCTTAGGCTCCTTCTTGGCATTGAATCTAACGGGCACTCCGCTGAACCTTTATGCACAAATAGGTTTGGTTCTCTTGATAGCCTTGGCCGCGAAGAACGCAATCTTGATTGTGGAATTCGCAAAGGTAGAGCGTGAAGAGAAAGACGCACCGATTGAAGATGCAGCGGTGAAGGGCGGTACACTGCGTTTCCGTGCTGTGAACATGACGTCTTGGTCGTTCATCTTAGGTATCTTCCCGCTTATCTTCGCTGCGGGCGCAGGTCACGTGAGTCAGAACTCTCTGGGTATTTCACTGATCGGCGGCCTGTTATGTGTATTACTGGCGGGTACGTTCCTAATCCCTGGCTTCTACGCATTCGTGCAACGTAAGCGTGAGAAAGCACACGGTGGTAATACCAAGCTGGTTCCGCTTGATGACGAATAGAGGATTGAGTGTCTTGTAAGATTCGTCTCTTACAAGACCAACCCTCGGAAAACTAATTCCTTGTAAAAACTAAGGTTTAGCATTGCGCTAAGCCTTTTTTTATTCCACTTATGAATAAAAACGCCTTTTATATAAACAAATGTTTGTCATGTGATAGAGCTAACACTCTAATTTGGGTTTTGTAATAAAATGATGTTTTATTGGTAAGTATATGTTTAATATGATTTTAACAAGGTTCAGCTAACGGTTGTATGCTCGAAAACATTTGCACAATAGTGTGAAGTGTTTCAAAATTACGAAGTTATATTGAAATTTTTTGTGCATTGAGGTTCTTATGAAAGTCATTGATTTATTTAAACACCGAGGCGATAGCATGTCTTCGCAACACTCAGAGTTTATGCAATGGATGTCTCCAGCTCTTAGAGATTACTGGGGCGACTTTCTTAATCGTACGCAAAATAGCCATTTCTTTGCGTGGGTTCGTGATCACCACAAACCTGCTGTCAATGAAGATGCACCAGAGATGCCGGTGGAACAGCCGATCGTACTTAAGCCTGAAGCACAACTTGTGTTTGATGAGCTTAATCAGCAGATCGGTGAAGTCATCCATACTGGCGACTGGATCAATGTAAGTCAAGACCGTATTAACCAGTTCGGCCTTGTTACTGAAGATATGCAGTGGATTCACACTGAACCTGAAAAAGCGGAAACAGACTCTCCGTTCAAAACAACCATCGCACATGGTTTTTTAACTTTATCTCTGCTTCCTCGATTGACTGACAGTGTTGACCCTGACAAGTCTCAATTCCCAACAGCGAAGATGGTCGTAAACATTGGTCTTAACCAAGTACGTTTCCCATACCCTGTTAAATCGGGCAGTAACGTTCGTGCTAAAAGTACGCTAACAAAAGTAATGCCAATTAAGAAAGGCCTAGAGATTGAACGCGAAATCCGCGTAGAAATCGAAGGTATTCGTCGTCCTGGCGCTGTGATCGTTTCAGTGATTCAACTTCACTTCTAAGTGGTTTGTAAAGAAGCGATTTATAAAGATTCAAAAAAAGAGAGAGCATAGTGCTCTCTCTTTTTGTTTACATTAGATAAAACTATCCCACTTATTTAATGCGAGTGTAGCCGTACTCTTCGATAAGTTCTTGCCCTTGCTTTGACTTCACGAACTTGATGAAGTCTTTGCTCTCGTCAGAAACTGAGTCTGTCTTGTGCAGCAACAAGAATGGGCGAGCCAATTCATAGCTGTGGTTAGCAATGTTCTTAGATGTTGGCTCTACGCCTTCAAATGTAATTGCTTTAATCGAACGGTCGATTGAACCAACAGAGATAAAACCAATCGCGTGTGGGTTATGGTTAACAATCGTTTTAACCATGCTGTTGCTGTTTACAACCAAGTTATTTGGGTTGATGTCAGACACTAGACGGTCATTAATGATCTTCGTTAAACCAAGCAAGCTTTCGAAGCTATAGCGTGAGCCAGAAGACGCTTCGCGAGTGACAACTGCGATAGGCTGATCTGCGCCACCCACAGCTTTCCAGTTCGTGATTTTGCCTTTGTAGATATCGAACAGCTGCTCACGTGTAACGTTGCTTACAGCGTTTGAGCGGTTAGTTACTACAGCTAGGCCGTCAAAGGCAATTGGAAATACCTTCAACTTCTCGTCTTGTTCGCGGTCGGTTAAATAACGCGAGCTCATACCGATGTCAGAGACACCTTTATTAACCATGGTAATACCTGCTGTAGAACCAATGCCCTGAACCGCAATATAGTTATCAGGGTGAGTCTTGTTGTACTCCTCAGCTAATACATCCATCACTCGTGATACTGAAGTGGAGCCCGAAATAGTGGTTTCTTGTGCTAAAGCAGCATGAGAAGACAGGGCTAAGGATAAAAGAGAGGCAAGCGCGACTCGTAACATAAACAACTCCTAGTTAATAACATTTGTCGCATATGATAGGTCGGTTATATGACACTTTTGTGAAATTCCATACTCTCGATGTATAGCTGTTCGCTTGATGAGTCGTAGCTTTCTGGGTTTCCGAAAGCAAGATTCGTTTCTGGGAGCAGGGCCGGTATTTTGATTACGCTTGTTCGCTAAAATGTTTGTTGAGTCCTAAGCTAAGTAGAGGAATTCACTACTTAGAAGTTTCTATGAAGTTTCTATGAAGTTACAAGGGGTGTTATGTCCGTCATTCATATCGAGCTGAATCGTCTTTTAATTGGGGCCGAGAGGCTCTGTACATCTCGAAATCGAAGTTTACCTGTCGAGCTAGGCAAATCCCTATATGAAGAGTGTGAGGGTGGTGTGCTGTTTTCTCAGGCGCATTATCTACTCGACTCATCTCACAGTGATTATACAAACGAGATCGTCTGCGTGACTTTTGATGAGTCGCTGTCTTGTTGGTTAGTGATGGTGCCGCTTGAAGGGGATGTCGAAACCGACTCTGTGAATTGGGGGCCGTATCCGTACCTTCCTAAATCGAAGGATCTTGATGCTATTTTGGCGGAAATAGAAAAAGACCCTAAATCGTACTTCTGGTCATAGTCACTCTGTTTTCACGTTTGCTGGTGGCCTGCTCGCAAAGCTGAATCAATGAGTATCAAAACTCAACCACTGAATCCCAAAGCCAAATCATCTCATCCCACACCCAAGTGGCTTAATATTGAAGCCACTTGGTTTACACCAGTTCCCAACTAAGACGTCCACATCAATCTATCGCTTTGTTTCTTTAAACTTGCGGCTTTACGCTCTGCAGTTGTGCTTGTGCCACTAGCGATCGGAAGTCTTTTGGTGTTTTTCCGTGATACGTTTTAAAGGCCGTGCTGAAGTGAGCGGCACTTTTAAAGCCTGACTCATACGCGATTTGAGTGATCGACTTATCCGATGTTCTTAGCTGAGTGGCTGCATGAGCAATACGTTTTATCTTTAATAAGTTTGAGAACGACAGATCTTCAGCCGATAAGCGACGTTTAAGCGTAGCCGGTGACATTCCCATGTAACTGGCGAGCGTATCCAAAGAGATATTGTTTTCAATGTTTTGCTCGATGTAATGAATGACTCTTTGGGTCACGGTTAACCTTGAAGCTCGAGCAATAATAGCCAATAGAGCTGGGTACTGTTCCACCATCAAAGACAGCAAACTTAAGCCTAATTGAGTGAGTGCGTAGTCATTCTGAGAAGAAGAGTTGGCCAGTGACATGATGAGATCTTTCAACTGACAGAGCTCAGTATCCGTTTGATTGAACTTAATGTACTTGTCTGGGATTCGAGCGGACTCTAAATCGCTGAACTGATTAATGAACTTTTGAAAGATAGCCAAATCAAAATCTAAGCAGGTTGCGCTGAATTCGCCATTTTCAGTGTTAACCGTGATGTCTTTAATCTGACCAGAATTGTAAAGGGTGAAATCTCCCGCTTGCAACGAGGCTTGAGTACCATTGGGCAACACAAAAGAAATGCTGCCTTTCGACACTATAAAGATACCGTTTTTAGAGGCAGGATAACGTTCTCGTCTCCTGGGAATGAAGTTTCTGAACTGAGTAACTGTGATTGATGACATAGTGAGCTTCTTTGACGTTGTAAATTGATTGCTTATTGATTGTTTTTTTTAAGTATTGTTTAAGCATGAGACATTTACAAAAAAGGCGCTAATAATTAGCGCCTTTAGAAGTGAACCTTTGAAGCTTTTGACCTTGATAGCTTTGACCTTGAAAGCCGTAACCTTGAAAGCTGTAGCTGTTAAAGCCTTTAAGCTTCGGTTTCGTTTGTCGTTTCAGGCTCGCTAGGCAAGTCCGCAAATACTTGAGTAGGTTTTGCTACTAAGTTACGGTTTTCCTGATTAACTTCAGAGAGAACTACTTCTAAAACGTCTCCCAGTTTGTATACCATTTCTTTATCGATAGATACAGTACCCATATCACCGTTGCACTCTATTCTTTCTTTATTATTAAGAATGAGAGATCCAGGGATAAATGCAGCAGCACCATTTTCAAGTAAACGTACACGCATACCTGCACGGTTAATATCGAAAATCTCAGCTTGGAAACGAGTTTCTTCTGCTGGAGCATTGGCTAGAGTGCGAGCATACAACCAATCGCCAACATTACGCTCAGCCATGCCGTGGTGACGGCGGTGCAGGGCAAGTTCATCACCGATAGTTTCATCTGGTGTTTGAATTGGCGCTTTACCTAAGATGTGTGCTTTAAGCATACGGTGGTTAATCATGTCGCCATATTTACGAATTGGAGAAGTCCAAGTTGCGTAAATATCTAATCCCATCGCGTAGTGCGGTGCAGGCTCATTGCTGATCTCGCTATACGCTTGGAATTTACGAATACGGTTGTCGTAGTAGCTGTTATCTAAAGAACCTAACCAACGACGTAGAGTAGCAAAACCTTCTAGAGAAATGATTTGCTCTTCAGTGAACGGCGTTTCCGCTTGCGGGTTTACCAGTTCAAGAACGTCGGAGATTTTCTCAGCCTTGAAACCAGAATGGCAGTTAAACACACCTTGGTTGAAGCTCTCTTTTAGTACTCGGCCCGCACAGATGTTCGCGCTGATCATTGATTCTTCAACCAGCTTGTTTGCGCTACGACGCATGTCAGCGTGGATAGCGACAACATCGTTATCTTCGCTCAGTTCAAAGCGGTAGTCAGGGCGATCTGGGAACACAACAGCGTTTGCTGAGCGCCATGCTGAACGTGCTTGAGCAAATTGGTGAAGATCAGAAACAATTGCAGCAATCTCTTCTGATGGTTGCCATTTCTCTGATGCACCTGTTTCTAGCCAGTCTGATACGTTGTCGTAAGCAAGACGAGCATGAGATTTGATGTTTGCAGCGAAGAAGTTAATGTCATCACCGATAACGCCATCTTTAGATACCGTTACTGTGCAGCAAAGTGCAGGACGAACTTCGTTCTCGATCAGTGAACATAGGTTGTCAGCAAGATCACGAGGCAACATTGGGATGTTGCGACCAGGAAGGTAGATAGTGAAACCGCGCTCGCGTGCCACTTTATCCATCGCATCATCTGGAGAGATGTAAGCCGTTGGATCAGCAATTGCGATAGTCAGTTCAAAATCACCGTTCTCTTTCTTCTTCGCGTAAAGCGCGTCATCCATATCTTTTGTGCTTTCGCCATCGATAGTCACAAAAGGGACGTGCGTCATGTCTACACGTTCAAGATCGGCGTCATCGTTGATTAGCCAGTTGTCGATGCCTTCAGGCTCACTGTTTGGTAGATCGTTTTGTGCCAGCGTTACCCACCAAGGTGCAATCTTGTCGTCAGCGTCTGTGATTTTCTCAGAGATCTGAGCCAAGAATCCGTTGTCACCTTTTAATGGGTGTTGAACGATATGAGCAACAACCCAGTCACCTTCTTTAAGCGTTTCAGGGTTTAGACCCTTCATTGCTTTCGCTTTAAGTTGCAGTTTTTTGAGCTGCGGGTGATCAGGAACAACGTTCAATCGGCCTTTGAAAAGCTTAACTCGTGCAATAAAGCGAGTAAGACCTTGTTCAACCAATTCCTCAGGCTCTGCTACTTCGCGCTCTTTCTCTGTGCGAATGATGGCAATCACCTTGTCACCGTGCACACATTTCTTCATGTACGGAGGCGGGATAAAGAAGCTTGTTTTGCTATCAACTTCGAGAAAACCAAAACCTTTTTCAGTGGCTTTGATGGTACCTTCCTTTTTAGGGAGGGTTTCTTGGATTTGCTGCTTGAGCTGAGCGAGTAGAGGATTATCTTGAAACATTTTGACTTTTATCTATCGAGGACAATTGAGCACACTATAATCATTGCGAGGCTTGATTACTACTTAAAGGCGAAGTGAGCGTTAATTAATTGCCCTCTTATTTAACTAGGTCAATTTGCTAGGAGATGGGTGCTGTGACGAGATATTCATCAAGTTTTGACGATATGATAACCAGTACTGATGTAAAAGCGAAAAATATGTGATGTATTTCAATTTTTTCTGGATTTTTTTATGCATTTAGGGAATAATCCGCCTCCCTTAGACGTCCCTAATGGCTTGAAGTGTTTTATTACTGCTTCGTAACTCTGAATGGAATCAGTATCTGATTGGATCAGTATTGGAATTGATAGAGCTCCCGGGACCTTTTGTTTACTTATATATAGTGGGATCCCAATGTCCGAATCTGTAATTCAATTTAATGAATTAGCCCTAAACGATAACATTCTTTCAGCTCTTGATAGCATGGGTTTCGTTTCTCCGACTCCAATCCAAGCAGCAGCTATTCCTCTTCTTCTTGAAGGCCGTGACGCACTAGGTAAAGCACAGACTGGTACTGGTAAAACAGCAGCATTCTCTCTGCCTTTACTTAACAAAATCAACCTGAACCAACACAAACCACAAGCAATCATCATGGCTCCTACTCGTGAGCTAGCGATTCAAGTTGCTGCGGAAATCAAAAACCTTGGCCGTGATATCAAAGGTCTTAAAGTTATTGAAATCTACGGTGGTGCTTCAATTGTTGACCAAATGCGTGCTCTAAGCCGCGGTGCTCACATTGTTGTTGGTACTCCAGGTCGTGTTAAAGACTTACTAACTCGTGACCGTCTACACCTAGATGAAGCACACACATTTGTTCTTGATGAAGCAGATGAAATGCTGAAAATGGGCTTCGTAGATGACGTTACTTGGATCCTAGAGCAAGCTCCAGAATCTGCACAACGTGTACTTTTCTCTGCAACTATGCCTCCAATGGTTAAGACTATTGTTGACCGTTACCTACGTAACCCGGCTAAAGTTGACGTTGCTGGTACTAACCACACAGTTGATAAAGTAGCGCAGAACTTCTGGGTTGTTAAAGGCGTAGAAAAAGACGAAGCAATGTCTCGTCTTCTAGAAACTGAAGAAACTGACGCGTCAATCGTATTCGTACGTACTCGTCAAGACACTGAGCGTCTAGCTGATTGGCTATCTGCACGTGGCTTCAAAGCTGCTGCACTGCACGGTGATATTCCTCAGTCTCTACGTGAGCGTACTGTTGATCACATCAAACAAGGTGTTATCGACATCCTAGTTGCAACTGACGTTGTAGCTCGTGGTCTTGATGTTCCACGTATCACTCACGTATTCAACTACGACATCCCATTCGATGTTGAATCTTACATCCACCGTATTGGTCGTACTGGCCGTGCTGGACGTAAAGGTAAAGCGATCCTACTAGTTCGCACTAACCAAATTCGCATGCTTCGCACAATCGAGCGCGTAACTAAGTCTCAAATGGAAGAAATTCAACTTCCTCTACGTGACCAAGTTGCTGCTGCACGTGTTGCTAAGCTTGGCGCTGAACTTGAAACTGAGAAAGAAAGCAAAGCACTAGAAAACTTTGCAGGTCTTATCTCTACTCTTCAAGAGTCTCTAGAAGTTGATGCTGCTACTCTAGCTGCAATGCTTCTTAAGCGTCAGCAAGGTAAGAGCCCACTATTCTACGTTGGCGAAGACCCAATGATCGCTGCTATTGAGCGTGATAAGAACCGTCGCAAAGAGCGTCGTGAAGATCGTGACAACGGCCGTGACGGTGGTGGTCGCAACTTCAATACTCAAGATTGGGATACTTACCAACTACAAGTTGGCCGTGAGCAAGGCGTTCAGGTTAAAGACATCGTTGGCGCACTAGCAAACGAACTTGGCCTAACTAAAGGTTCTATCGGTGCTATCAAGCTAGACCAAGGTTCTACTTACGTTCAACTGCCAAAAGCAATGAACTCTGAAACTGCTGGTAAGCTAAGCAAACTTCGCATTCGTCAAAAAGAAGCTGGCGCTGTAGTTGTTGATTTCAATGACTTCCGTGAGCCTCGTCGTGGCGGCGGCGGTCGTGATGGCAACCGTGGTGGCAACCGTGGCGGTCGTGATGGTGGCGGCTACCGTGGTAACCGTGAAGGCGGCAACCGCGAAGGTGGTAACCGTGAAGGCGGTCGTGGTGGATACCGTGGCAACCGTGATGGTGCTCGCGATGGTAACTCTGCTGGCGGACGTGATGGCGAACGTCGTTTCGACCGTAACCGTGGTGGCGATCACCGTGGTAACTTCCGTGGCGAACGTGGCCATGGTAACGGCAATGGCGGTGGTAACCGTGGTCGTCGTCCAGAGCGCAACGAAGGTTAATCAACCTGTCGCTTAGACGCTTTAGGTCTAGACACTGAATTTAAAAGCCGAGCGTAATGCTCGGCTTTTTTGTGCCTGCTATTTGAACTTAAGCTTTGGTTGGCTCGATATTCGTAGCTAACTTACTTTAATCAAGCTTCGTTCCTGAAACTATGCTTCGTCCATGAAACTAAGCATCGCGCCTAGAACGAATGTTAGTGCCAAAACTTAGCTGTATTGCGTTCTAAGCCTATACCAAAAGAACGTGCTACAAGATGCTGAAACAAAGAGTGAAGGCTATCTAAGCGTCGTTACAGTGCATCTATTCGTAGAGTTGTGCTCGAAGGCAATCAAAATAAGATCAGATCACTATTCTCAACTTCAGTGAGCTTTTTGATGCAAACACTGAGCAATTGAGAAATCGAGCAAAAAGTTATCGGTAATGATAAGCAGACGAAAGGGAAGGGTGGTTGTTTTTCAAGCGGATCACCTGCATTTGTTCGAGTCGCTTTAATTAACTGAATCAAGTTAAAAATAACGTGAGCACTCGTTTGCGTCACCTGTTCATTAATTTTCTTATTCAACTATTTTTTAATTCCGCTCTCGAAATAAATAATTTAATGACCAAGATCAACTTAATTGTGTTCATTTAGTGTTTTTTTCAAAACAAAAGTTGAAAGATTCAAAAATTATTGAATAATGGACTTAACTAAAATTGAAGTAAACACTTCATCCAATTCGTACTGAAACAGGATCCATATCCAATGTCTAATTCGTTTGTTCTGGTTATTAACTCGGGTAGTTCATCCCTAAAATTTGCTGTAATCGATTCTGTTTCTGGTGAAGCAGTATTAAGTGGCCTAGGGGAGTGTTTTGGTCTTGAAGATGCTCGTATGAGCTGGAAATTCCAAGGCGAGAAAACTGAAATTGCCATTCAAGGTGAAGATAACCACCACAAAATTGCCATTGGCAAATTGGTTGGCCTGATGGAAGACCTAGGCTTCACGGCTGATATCGTGGCTATCGGTCACCGTATCGTTCACGGCGGTGAGAAGTTCACTCAAACGGTTCGCATTACTGAAGAAGTAACGAACGAAATTGAAAGCCTATCTGACCTAGCTCCACTTCATAACCCAGCAGGTGCTATCGGTATCCGTGCTGCAATTGAAGCTTTCCCTTCTCTACCTCAGTTCGCTGTATTTGATACTGCTTTCCACCAAACAATGCCTCAACGTGCATTCACTGGTGCAATCGCAAAAGAGCTATACACAGACTTCGGCGTACGTCGCTACGGTTTCCACGGCACTAGCCACTACTTCGTTAGCCGTGAAGCTGCGAAGATGGTTAACAAGCCAATCGAAAAATCGAGCTTCATCTCTGTTCACCTAGGTAATGGCGCATCTGTATGTGCTATTAAAGATGGTAACAGTGTTGATACTTCTATGGGCTTCACACCACTTTCAGGCCTAATGATGGGCACACGTTGTGGTGACCTAGACCCAGGCATCATCGAATACCTACTTAAGAAAGGCTGGTCACAAGAGCAAGTATTTAACTCTCTAAACAAGGAGTCTGGCTTCCTTGGCGTGTCTGGTCTTACGAGCGATGCTCGTGGCATCTTAGAAGCAATGGAAGAGGGCCACGAAGGCGCTAAGCTTGCGTTTGAGGTGTTTACTTACCGCGTAGCGAAATACGTTGCTTCTTACCTAGCAACGCTAGATTCTTTAGACGGTATCATCTTCACTGGTGGTATCGGTGAGAACTCTCTACCAATTCGTCGTGAGATCTTAAACAACCTTAAGATTCTAGGTTTCGTTGAAGATGTAGCAGGTAACGAATCTGCTCGCTTTGGTGCTGAAGGGATCATCGCTAAGTCTGAAATGTTAGACGCAGTAGCAATGGTTATCCCAACCAATGAAGAATTCGTGATCGCCCAGCAGTCGGTTGAACTGCTGTAATTTTTTCAAAAACAGATAGTTAAAAGCGAGCTTAGTGCTCGCTTTTTTGATCTTATATGTTGGATAGACCATCGCAAAGCACGCGAATGCCGAGCACTCATCGCTCCCTACATTGACTGCTGCAATTCACTTTTTAGCTCCAAACTAGTGAGGTTAGTGTTGGCTTGTTTATGCCCAGACTTTTCTAAGCGCGATCATTGCTTGCCCCATTTCACGTTAAAGTATTTACTCATTCCAGAGTAAGATCGCAGTCGTTCCTTAGGATATGTAATGTGACCAGCCATAGATGCAGGCGATATCAATTTATAGGATCTCATCGCCATTCCAATCCCAGTCAATTTGGGAAATATCACGGGAGACTTTGTATAAATACCATCCGAGCAAAGCGATAATACAAAGGATTATAAAGGTAAAAAGCATATCATCCCCTTAGAGCTTTCATGTGACGTAACTACAGGGCTTACCATGGCAATTGAGTGCCATCGTAGACAAAAAATGAACCTGAATGCTTAAGTTTTAAATTGTCGATAACATTAAGCATGCCTGTAACACTCTCTTTTACTGTTACCTTGCCTTCCTTTCCACCCATATCGGTTTTTACCCAACCTGGATGAATTGCCATGGTCTTCACTCCCGCTTCGGATAATTCACAGGCTAGAGATTTAATTATTTGGTTGAGGGCCGCTTTTGATGCTCGATAGCTGTATCGTCCCCCTGAGCGGTTATCATCAATACTGGCCAGTATTGAGGTCATCCCGATTATGGTTTTATCTTGGCCGGCTAGAATATTATTGAGCAAGGCCTGCGTGATTAACATGGGTGCGATGGTATTGACCTTTAACACCTCTAGCCATCTTTGCTGATCCATATTGCCTAAGTTGTCACATCCTTCACCACTCACCCCAGCATTATGAATAAGTACATCAATAGGTTGCTCTTTAAACACCTCAGTTAAAGCGAGAATATCTGTTTCATGACTAACATCTAGAGCATAAGGGCGAATGGTTGAATACTGTTGTGCTAACAGGGTTAACTCATGCGCTGAATCAATATCGCGACAGCAAGCGATGACCTTGTAATGTCGCTGTGCATATTGCTTTGCAAGCTCTAATCCTAAGCCACGATTAGCTCCAGTAATAAAAACGGTTTTCATTGAGTGCCTCTTATCAGTTTCAATCTTGTCTAATACCAATCAATATAAGTTGCGAAAAGCTGGCCAATGCTGCTGCATTGACCAGCTCTAAGGGTAAAAGTCGTGTTTATTTCATTAATACATTTTTACCATTAACTTTCTGCACGCTTATCAAGACGGCCACTAAAGCGGGTCAAAGCAAGCGCTATCAGTACAACTACTGCACCTACCCAAGGTGTATGCATTAAGCCTGCTTCAGCGACAACCATCCCTCCGCCCCATGAACCAAGTGCAATACCAACGTTAAAGGCGGCAATGTTTAAACCGGAAGCAACATCCACTGCATCTGGTGTATATTTTTCAGCAAGTTTCACTACATATACTTGTAAACCTGGAACATTACCGAATGCAAATGCCCCCCAAACTAAAATCGTGGCTACCGCGGCAATAGGATTAACGGCGGTAAAATTGAACACGATAAGCACAGCTGCAAGACCAGTAAAAATAATGCTAAGGGCTTTTATTGGGCCCATTTTATCGGCCATTTTTCCGCCCCAAATATTACCAATCGCAACTGAGACTCCATAAACCAACATAATTAAACTAATTGCATTCGCACTAAAGCCAGTTTCTTGCTGCAAAATAGGAGCAAGGAAAGTGAATGCTGTAAAAGTGCCGCCATAACCCAGTGCAGTAATCGCATAAACCAGTAATAATCTAGGTTGAGTTAATACCTTAAGCTGCGATGAAAGCTTAGCTGCAGCAGGTTGTTTTAAGTTATTTGGTACTAAGAAAGCACTACCAATTAATGCGATTAAACCTAATAGCGCAACAACTAAGAAGGTTGATTGCCAGCCAAAGGTTTGACCTATGTATGTCCCAAGCGGCACGCCTGTGACTAACGCCACGGTTAAACCAGTGAACATAATCGCAATGGCGCTGGCGGCTTTTTCTTTTGGTACCAGACCGGTAGCAATGGTTGAACCAATGGAGAAAAATACACCATGGGCTAAACCTGTCAAAATACGAGCGATAATCAGGGTGTTATATCCAGGTGCTTGCCATGCAACTAAGTTACCGACAACAAACAGTGACATGACGGTAATCAATACGTGTTTACGATTCCACTTTCCTGTTAAAGCCGTTAAAACCGGGGCGCCAATGGCAACACCAAGTGCATAAAGGCTAACCAGCAAGCCTGCTGAAGGCAGTGATATATTTAGGTCGGAAGCCATGGTCGGGAGTAGCCCCACGATCACAAACTCCGTTGTTCCTATAGCAAAGGCGCTGAGCGTCAATGCAAGAAGTGCTAAAGGCATAATATTTACTCTCTGTTGTTTGAAAATGACCAGCAATAGCCGATGTATTGGTCGCTATGCCGTCGCGTTGTTAATTGATGGGGGGCATTTTGCATTAAAGGTGTTTTGTGAAAAACAGAGGTTTTTACAAATGATATTTGTTATAAATGCAATAAAGCTGATGGGCGATTGGATAAAGTTGAGGGAAATAGCATGCGAACAAAATCTGATGATTTAGCCATTTTACTAGCTGTAGTCGATACAGGAGGTTTTTCAGCGGCAGCAGAGAGCCTAGATATCCAAGTCGCGCGAGTATCCAGAGCGGTCAGTAAAGTGGAGAGTCAACTTGGGGTCACTATTTTAAACCGAACCACTAGACGTATTGAATTAACCGATGAAGGACGCCAGTTCATTGACTCTGTGCGGGTGGGGTTAATGCAATTACAGCAGGCGGAAGAAGATATTATTTCCCGTGGGGAATTGCCCAAAGGCCGTTTACGTGTCGACGCGGCTAGTCCGTTTGTGTTTCATCAACTGGTGCCATTGGTGCAGTCATTTAATCAAGCCTATCCCGATATTGAGCTAGAAATAACTTCCAATGAAGGCATTGTGGATTTACTAGAAAAGAAAACCGATTTAGCAATCCGTATTGGTACGTTGAGCGATTCAACGCTACATGCTCGGTCGCTGGGTCGAAGCCCCTTGTATATTGTGGCTTCACCAGAATATATCTCAAAACGCGGGCTCCCCACTAAAAGCAGCGATCTTGCTCAGCATAATCTCATTGGATTTGTCGCCCCCAAAATTTTGAATGACTGGCCTTTAAAAGGTTTTACCCAACTAGACGCTTTGATGTCATCAAGTAATGGCGAAACCATTCGACAAATTGTGTTGGCAGGAAATGGCATTGCATGTCTATCAGGGTTTATGGTGAATAAAGATATTGCCGAAGGACGTTTAATCTCGCTGTTGGAGAGCGAAAAAATCAGTCATCCACGAAGAGAACAAGTCAACGCTGTGTATTATAAGACTTCTTCTGTGGCCAAGCGGATCTCCGCTTTTATTGATTTTATTAAGCCAAAGCTAACCCTGTAACCCGCTTAAACAAGCTGATTGTTGCAATTTATACAAATATTATTTGCCTTTATTGCTATAAATGATTGGTGACTCATTTGCTAGTATGCCCTTATCAAATGAAGAGGGCTCAACTATGTCACTATCACTATTTAAACCATTCACATTGGGTGGACTCACACTCAAAAACCGCATTGTCATGCCACCGATGACGCGTTCAAGAGCCAGTCAGCCTGGTGATGTCGCAAATGATATGATGGCAACCTATTACGCTCAGCGTGCCAGTGCAGGATTGATTGTGTCTGAAGGTACGCAAATTTCAGCGACGGCAAAAGGCTATGCATGGACCCCAGGTATTTACACACCTGAGCAGATCGCAGGCTGGCGTAAAGTAACTCAAGCAGTGCATGCAGAAAATGGCGCAATTTTCGCTCAGCTCTGGCATGTGGGCAGAGTCACTCACACAGATAACATCGGTGGTGAGCAACCGATTTCTTCATCAGCGTTAAAAGCGGAAAACGTAAAAGTATTCGTTGATAATGGCAGTGATGAACCAGGTTTTGTTGATGTCGTGCAGCCTAGAGCAATGACAAAAGCAGATATTCAACAAGTCATTGCAGATTATCGTCAAGCGGCATTGAATGCGATTGAAGCAGGTTTTGATGGCATTGAACTGCATGCGGCGAATGGTTATTTGATCAACCAATTCATTGACTCCGAAGCTAACAACCGCAGTGATGAATACGGCGGTAGCCTGGAAAATCGTCTTCGTTTTCTTGATGAAGTCGTTGCAGCAATGGTGGACGCAATTGGCGCTAACCGCGTTGGTGTGCGCTTGGCACCTTTAACAACCTTAAATGGTACTGTTGATGCTAACCCTATTGAGACTTATACCGCTGCCGCAGCGTTACTCAATAAACATCATATCGTGTACCTACATATTGCTGAAGTCGATTGGGATGATGCACCAGATACACCCGTCTCATTCAAACGTGCAATGCGCAATGCTTTTCAAGGCGTGCTGATCTACGCAGGTCGTTATAATGCGGAAAAAGCAAAGCAAGCTATTGATGACGGACTGGCTGATATGATCGGCTTTGGTCGACCTTTTGTGGCGAATCCCGATCTTCCTGAACGTCTACTTCACGGCTACCCATTGGCAGAGCATGATCCAAACACCTTGTTTGGTGGTGGTGAGAAAGGTCTGATTGATTATCCAACGTATATAGCTTAAGGGGGTAAGTATGTTTAAGGTATTTAAAGGTCACGGACTTGAGACTAGAAACCGTATCGCGATGGCGCCGATGACTCGTTCACGCACGTCTCAACCTGGTGATGTACCAAACGAGATGATGGCAACCTACTACCGTCAGCGTGCCAGTGCTGGACTCATTGTATCAGAGGGCACCCCGATCTCAGCGGCTGCACGAGGTTATTCGATGACTCCGGGCATTTATACCCCAGAGCACATCGAAGGCTGGAAAAAAACCACCCAAGCTGTGCATCAAGATGGCGGGAAAATATTTACTCAACTTTGGCATGTGGGGCGACGCAGTCATTCTGATATTTCAGGTACTAAGCCGTTAGCCCCATCAGCGATTAAAATCCCAGATCAAGTATTTGGCCCACTAGCTGAAGGTGGCTTTGGGATGATTGAAACTGAAACGCCACGGGAGATGACGCTGCAAGACATTAAGAGCACGATTGCGGATTTTGTACAAGCGGGCAAAAACGCCATTGAAGCTGGTTTTGATGGCGTGGAAATTCATGCTGCGCATGGTTACTTGTTTGATACCTTTTTACGCTTAGAAAGCAACCAAAGAAGTGATCAATATGGTGGTAGCCAAGAGAATCGCATGCGCTTTTTGGTTGATACGTTGCAAGCACTTACCGACGAAATTGGTGGGGAAAGAGTTGCGGTTCGTCTGTCTCCTCATATCGGAGAGGGTTTTGCTGGGGATGATGTTGAAATTGTTCCGCTAACGTTAGCATTGCTGGAAAAACTACAACTGATGAACCTTGCGTATGTGCATTTTTCAGAAAACATATCACGCTATGTAGAGGTGCCTGAAGAGTTTCGCCAGCAAGTACGCCGAATATACTCTAATCCAATCATGGTTGCAGGAAAGTTGACCAAGCAATCTGCCCAACAGTTGCTAGATAAGCAGTATGCTGATTTCGTTGCCTTTGGTACTCCTTTTGTAACGAACCCTGATTTAGTCGCCCGATTTGCTCATGATTTACCATTGGCCGAGTTTGATGCCGATGCTAGGTTGACCTTGTATGGGGGCGGAGCCGAAGGCTACGTCGATTATCCAACTTATCAAGCCTAATACACCAGGTACCAAGGACGATAACTCTTTGGTGCCTTACCTTTTCATTAAGCGAGTGGAAGTGATATGGAACCCTATCGAATTTGGCAATATCAAACTGAGAAACACAGTCTTGTTTTAGGTAAGGCTGAAAGAGCAGCTTTAGATGACAGCGAAATCTTAGTACAAAACAAAGCGATTGGTATTAACCCTGTGGATTGGAAATTTATTAAAGCCAATCCTTTAAATTGGCCGAATGGCCATGTTCCAGGTGTTGATGGTGCAGGCGTCGTCGTACAAGTAGGTTCTAAAGTTGATCCCAGTCTAATTGGCCGTCGAGTGGCATATCATGGTTCACTAAATCGCCATGGTAGCTTCGCTAAATATACTGTTTTGAACGTTGAGCGAGTGATGACACTACCTGAGAGCCTATCTTTTGAACTTGCCGCGGCACTGCCTTGTCCGATGCTAACTGCGTGGCAAGCATTTGAAAAAATTCCATTAACCCAACAAAGAGAAGTGCTTGTCGTTGGTTTTGGCGCGGTGAATAATTTGTTATCCCAGATCCTTGTCAGAGCGGGTTATATCGTTGATGTTGTCTCCGCGAGTCTGAGCGAAGAGCGAGCCAAAAGCTTAGGTATTCGCCAAGTTTATCGGGAGCAATCTCAAATCGACATGAAATACTTCGCCATTTTTGATGCGGTGAGTGGGGAAAATGCCGCCCATTTAGTGCCGCTGTTAAGAGCGAATGGACATATTGTCTGCATTCAAGATCGTATTGCTAAACCCATTGACCCTCCATTTACGCGCACTATTTCTTACCACGAAATAGCCCTTGGAGCGTTACATAATTTTGGTGATAAAGATGATTGGCATACATTAATGCAAAATGGTGAAGCGCTGCTTGAGCGTATTGAAAATGGGAGTGTTGAAGTTAGTATTCCTGTCACTTTTAAATTCGAGCAGATGCTTGATGCGTTGAAACACAGTGAAACCACAAAACGAAAAACCGTGATTACATTGAGTTAGACTGCGCAATTTATCCTTTTGCTGGGAGTCACATAGCGCTTACTTCCTACACTTTGCTTGGATAGTTGTTCTAATTGCTGATATTGAGTAAGACTCATCTTTGCAACGTCGTTTAAAATTGTGGTCTAAATAATTTTGACCACACTCTTACTAGCAGATGCGATACTAATAGCAATCCAACCAACGAAGAATTCGTGATTGCTCAACAGTCGGTAGAACTACTGTAATTTACTTTAAAAACAGATGGTTAAAAGCGAGCTTAGTGCTCGCTTTTTTTGTGCTCATATGTTGGATAGACCATCGCTAAGTGGCCTTATAGCGAGATAGTCAAAACTCATTCTATTGATTTCGGCAAATCATTTTGTAGCTTCAAACTAGTGATGTTAGGGCTGGCTTGTGATGCCCCAAAAACGCCTAGAATTGAACTTGCAAGGTTTCAGATACAAAAAGTAATAGATGCGACGATCTAGCCCCATCGCCCTCAATGAAATTAAGACTATTGCTTGAATGTAGTGCGCCACTGAATCGGCGATACATGAAAAGCCGATTTAAAGTGCTTTCTGAATACACTGTCAGAGCCAAAACCCGCTTGCTCTGCAACTTGAGGTATCGATAGTTTCGTGGTTTCTAATAGACGTTGGCTAAGCACCAAACGTCGGTTTTGCAGCCATTCACCAAATGTACAGCCATAGGTGGATTTAAACTGGCGTGTGAAGGTACGTTTACTCATCGCACAGCGCTCAGCGACTTCATCTAGTGAGTGACACTGATTAAGGCTCTGCTCCACCAGCTCAATCACAAGGCTAATACTTGTCTCTGTAAGAGGTTTTATGTTGACTGGTGCTGGTATGTATTGCTGCTGTCCACCAGTACGAGATGGCGCAGTCACCATCTTACGTGCGAGATCATTCGCAAGCTCACTACCACACAAACGGCGCACTATATGTAGACAACAATCGAGTGAAGCAGCTACTCCAGCAGAGGTAATGATAGTCTCATGTTCAACAAATAGAGGGTTTGGGTCAAAATCCACCTTAGGAAATTGCTGCTGAAATTGTTCGGAAAACGCCCAATGGCTTGTGGCACGTTTTCCATCGAGAACGCCAGCACATGCAAGTACATAAGACCCGAGGCAGAGTCCTACTAGTAGCTTACCTTTCCCATGATGCTCTATTAGCGCCTCTATAAGTCGCTCACTTGGCTCTGGCAGGTCATTTGGCCAGCTTGGAACAATCACAATATCCGCCTCTTTAATAGCGCTCAAATCTCTATCGATCACCACACCAAATCCAGAGCTTGTTTCAAACTGCAAGCTGTTTTCGCAACAGATCCTCAAGTCAAACCGAACCGGCTGACCGAAAAAGATATCTTGAAACACCAGACAAGGCACAGAGAGATGAAAAGCACTGATGCCTTCAAAGGCTACCATCGTAATTTTAATTAGCTCGGTTGATTTGTTCACAAGTGTCTCGATTTGCGCGAATGTTGACTTTCAAGACAGTATCACAAGAAACTAGAAAGAAGCATACTAAATCTCATAGAGAACATGGCTTGTTAGTGAGTTTAGAGAGGCATTATGAAGATCCACCACCTACGTAGCGCAACATTTATTATTGAATCTGGCGAAAAATTTATCCTTATTGATCCTATGTTGGGGAAAAAAGGCTCTATGCCTCCGTTTTCAGTCATTAAGGCTAAGGCCGCGAAAAATCCAACCGTTGAGATGCCAAGTAATGCCGATGAGCTACTAAACAAGGTTACTCATACCTTAATTACTCACAGTCAAACACTTGGTATCAAGGCATTACAACATGGAGATCACCTAGATCCGGCAGGTGAGACGTTTTTAACAAGTCGTAATATCCCAGTTGCGACACCAGCCAAAGATAAGGCTTACCTAGAAAAATATGACTTAACGGTAAATTGGGGAATTGAAGACTGGCAAACTATCGACTTTCTAGACGGAAAGCTCACCGCGGTTCCGGCTTTGCACGGCCATGGATGGATTCACAAGGTAATGGCTAATGGTGTTGGATTTTTCTTGGAGCTCCCCAATGAGCCTTCTATTTACATTAGCGGTGATACAGTTCTAACCGATGATGTAAAACGAGCGTTGACTGAGTTGAAACCTGATATCACAGTAGTCGCGGCAGGTCGTGCTCGTATGGACGTTGGTCAACCGTTATTGATGTCTATTGATGAGGTCATGGAGTTTATTCGCCTTTCCCCTAATAAGGTGGTTGCGAACCATATGGAGGCACTCAATCACTGTGCAGTGACTCGACCAATTCTTAAAGAAGCAATTGATAAAAACGGTTTGTCAGATAAAGTCCTTATTCCTGCTGATGGTGAGACCTTGGAGTTTTAGATACCTGAACTAATCCGATGACTCTCGATTTAAGTAAATAATCTAAATGATTTTTGTCCAGAAACGTTTTTAAAATTGATCAAACTCTATTGTCCTCCGACAACTATGGCTAGATATAGAGCGAGCATAGGGTCAGATAGAGTTTAAAAGTAGGTAGTGG
>NZ_JBFSSD010000057.1:0-33763 GCF_041466145.1 Vibrio sp. 10N.239.312.D08
GTAGAGGACTTTCACCTCCTAGATCAACGCCATGCTCGGCGCACAAACAAAAAAGCGAACCAAGTGGTTCGCTTTTGTTTATCTAAAATCTACAAAATTAGTCTTCGTAGTTGTCGATGCTTGGGCAAGAACAAATTAGGTTACGGTCGCCGTATACGTTGTCTACACGGTTAACTGTTGGCCAGTACTTCGAGTTCTTGGTTGCTTTCGATGGGAAGCAAGCCAGTTCACGAGAGTAAGGGCGATCCCATTCTGCGCCTGAAAGGTCAACTTGTGTATGCGGTGCGTTCACTAGAGGGTTGTTGTCTAGTGGCCATTCACCCGCTTTCACTGCTGCCATTTCGTGACGGATTGCGATCATCGCTTCACAGAAACGGTCTAGCTCTTCTAAATCTTCAGACTCAGTTGGCTCAACCATTAGTGTGCCAGCTACAGGGAAAGACATAGTCGGCGCATGGAAACCGAAGTCCATTAGACGCTTAGCAATATCTTCTTCGCTGATGCCTGTGTCTTCTTTAAGTGGACGAATATCGATAATACATTCGTGCGCTACGCGGCCGTTAGTGCCACGGTAAAGAACAGGGTAGTGAGGACGTAGTTTTTCCATCACGTAGTTCGCGTTCAGAATCGCTACTTTCGTTGCGTCTGTTAGGCCAGGTTCGCCCATCATAGCGATGTAAGCCCAAGAGATAGGTAGGATTGAAGCACTACCTAGATCTGCAGCTGAAACCGCGTAGTCTGAACCTTGTACACCGTTTTCGATGTGACCTGGTAGGAAAGGTGCTAGGTGCGATTTAACACCGATTGGACCCATACCCGGACCGCCGCCACCGTGTGGGATACAGAATGTTTTGTGTAGGTTCAAGTGGGATACGTCTGAACCAATGAAGCCAGGCGAAGTTAAACCTACTTGAGCGTTCATGTTCGCGCCGTCTAGGTAAACCTGACCGCCCGCTGCGTGTACTTGTTCACACACTTCTTTCACTTGCTCTTCGTATACGCCGTGCGTAGAAGGGTAAGTGATCATGATACTTGATAGGTTGTCTTTGTGCTTCTCGATTTTCGCTGCTAGGTCTGTCATGTCGATGTTGCCATCTTCATCACACTTAACAACCACTACCTTCATTGAAACCATTGATGCTGTTGCAGGGTTAGTACCGTGCGCCGAGCTTGGAATCAGACAAACGTTACGGTGACCTTCACCGCGGCTTGCGTGGTAGCGTTGAATCGCGATTAGACCTGCGTATTCGCCAGATGCTCCAGAGTTAGGCTGTAGTGAGAAATCGTCGTAACCGGTGATTTCACATAGCTTCTCTTTAAGATCTTTTGCTAGTGCTGTGTAACCCGCCGCTTGCTCTAGAGGTGCGAATGGGTGAATTGAACCAAACTCAGGCCATGTTACTGGAATCATCTCAGCAGCAGCGTTCAGCTTCATCGTACAGCTGCCCAGTGGGATCATGCCGTGCGTTAGTGAGAAGTCTTTGTTCTCAAGCTGTTTTAGGTAACGCATCATTTGCGTTTCGCTGTGGTGCGTGTTGAACACTGGGTGAGTTAGGAACTCTGATTCACGACGACAGTTTTCTGGAATTGCCGCAAACTCGTTTGATGCAATGTCAGAAGATAGTGCTTGAACGTCTTCTTTAACGTCGAAGATTGCGAACAGTGCGTTCACGTCGTCGATCGTTGTTGTTTCATCTAAGCTGATACCGATTTTTCCAACAAGTCGACGAAGGTTGATGTCTGCTGCTTGCGCTTTCGCGTACAGTGCATCTGTCTTCTCTTCAGAGTTGATTGTGATGGTATCGAAGAAGCTGTTGTTTGTTAGCTCGTAACCCGCTTTAGTCAGGCCAGCCGCTAGGATAGCTGTCATGTGGTGTGTACGACGAGCGATAGTACGTAGGCCTTCTGCACCGTGGTAAACCGCGTAGAAAGACGCCATGTTTGCTAGAAGTGCTTGAGCTGTACAGATGTTCGATGTCGCTTTCTCGCGGCGGATGTGTTGCTCACGAGTTTGCATTGCCATACGTAGTGCTTGGTTACCGTGAGTATCGATAGAAACACCGATTACACGACCTGGCATTGTACGCTTATGCTTTTCACGAGTACCCATGAATGCAGCGTGTGGACCGCCGTACCCCATAGGAACGCCGAAACGTTGTGCTGAACCGATTACTACGTCTGCGCCCATTTCGCCAGCAGGCTTAAGTAGAGCAGATGCGAGTAGGTCAGTAGCAACGGTTACTAGAGTTTTGTTTGCTTGAGCTTTCGCAATGATGTCTGTTAGGTCACGAACTTCGCCCGTTGTACCAGGGTATTGAACCAACGCACCAAATACGTCTTGCTCTGGAAGTGTTTCAAGAGCACCAACCATTACTTCAAAACCGATGTACTCAGCACGAGTTTTAACAACTTCTAGTGTTTGAGGGTGAACATCGTTAGCAACGAAGAATACTTTGCTCTTGCTTTTGCCTGCACGCTTACACAGTGTCATAGCTTCGCCAGCCGCTGTCGCTTCATCAAGAAGAGACGCGTTCGCGATTTCCATACCAGTTAAGTCCATTACCATTTGTTGGTAATTCAGTAGAGCTTCAAGACGACCTTGAGAAATCTCTGGTTGGTATGGTGTGTAAGCAGTGTACCAGCCTGGGTTCTCTAAAACGTTACGTAGAATAACGTTTGGAGTGAATGTGTTGTAGTAGCCTTGACCAATGAAAGTACGTTTCACTTGGTTTAGGTTAGCGATCTCTTTAAGAGAGGTCAGCATGTCCATTTCGCTCAATGGAGCAGCAAGTGTCATTGGTTTTTCAAGACGGATTTGTGCAGGAACCGTTTCGTCGATCAGTGCTTCTAAGCTAGTCGCGTTGATCGCTTCAAGCATTTTTTGCTGGTCTGCTTTATTAGGGCCGTTATGACGAGCAACAAACTCGTTTTGCGTACCCAAGTCTTTCAGTAATTGGCTTTGAAGTAATTCAGTCATGATATGTTCTACTTTCTCTCTGGAGCCGTGAGCTAGCCCCTAAAATTAAGCTGCTCAAAAGAGCAGCTTTATCGTAATGAGGTTACCTATTAGTCTTCTTCGATAGAGCTTAGGTATTCTTCCGCATCTTTAAGGTTGTTTAGTTCAGACGCATCAGACATCTTCACTTTAACAATCCAACCACCTTCATAAGGTTCTTCGTTGATTAGCTCTGGGCTATCTTCTAATTCTTCGTTGATTTCTACGATTTCGCCAGAGATTGGTGCGTAGATATCAGAAGCAGCTTTCACTGATTCAACTAGAGAGAAGCTTTCGCCAGCTTCAATTTCGTCGTCAGTGTCAGGCAGGTCAACAAACACAACGTCACCTAGCATCTCTTGAGCGTGCTCAGAAATACCGATAGTCACAGTACCGTCACCGTTGTCTTTTACCCACTCGTGGCTGTCTGCAAACTTTAGTGTATTGTCCATTGCTTATTCTCCAAAAATTTATGAGGTTTTAATTTAAATCTTAAAAACGGTTTAACGGTAAAGAGGGAAGCGTTTGCAAAGCTCTTTAACTTGCTTGCGAACACGTTGCTCAACTTCAGCGTTGCCTTCAGGGCTTTCAACTAAGCCGTCAAGAACATCGCCGATCCATTCACCGATAAGTTTGAATTCTTCAGTGCCAAAACCACGACTGGTTCCAGCTGGCGTACCTAAACGAATGCCAGAGGTAATCATAGGCTTCTCTGAGTCGAATGGTATGCCATTTTTGTTACATGTGATCCCTGCACGCTCTAATGCTTCTTCAGTTACGTTACCTTTCAAGCCCTTAGGACGAAGGTCAACCAGCATTAGGTGCGTGTCTGTTCCGCCAGTCACAATGTCACAACCGCGAGTTTGCAACACTTCAGCAAGAACTTTTGCGTTGTCGATCACTGAATCAATATAAGTATTAAATTCTGGGCCAAGTGCCTCGCCAAACGCCACTGCTTTAGCCGCGATAACGTGCATTAATGGGCCACCTTGAAGGCCAGGGAACACTGCAGAGTTGATCTTTTTGTTGATGTCTTCGTGGTTAGTCAGAATCATGCCGCCGCGTGGGCCACGAAGTGTTTTGTGCGTTGTTGTAGTCACAACGTGTGCGTGTGGTAGTGGGCTAGGGTGAGCACCTGTCGCGATAAGACCCGCGATGTGTGCCATATCTACCATAAGGATAGCGCCAACTTCGTCAGCGATTTCTCGGAACTTAGCGAAATCAATAACGCGTGGGATAGCACTACCACCAGCAATAATCATTTTAGGTTGGCTTTCAATTGCTAAAGCGCGAACCGCTTCGTAATCGATTTCAAGTGTGTCGCGGTCTACGCCATATTGAACTGCGTTGAACCACTTACCAGACATTGCAGGGCGCGCACCGTGTGTAAGGTGACCACCAGCGTCTAGAGACATACCTAGGATAGTGTCGCCAGGTTGAAGTAGGGCAAGTTTAACTGCGCCGTTCGCTTGAGCGCCAGAGTGAGGCTGTACGTTTACGTATTCACATTTGAACAGCTGCTTAGCGCGTTCGATTGCGATAGCTTCTACTGTATCTACGTGCTCACAACCACCGTAGTAACGACGACCTGGGTAGCCTTCTGCGTATTTGTTGGTTAGGCAAGTGCCTTGAGCTTGCATTACTGCTTTAGAAACGATGTTCTCAGAAGCAATAAGTTCGATTTGTTCGTTTTGACGAGTGTTCTCTGCTTGGATTCCAGCAAATACTGCGTCGTCAGTCGCAGATAGGTTCGTAGAGAAAAAACTGTCTAAGCTATGGTTTTGGTAAGCGTTCATTGTCGAGACCTTTCATTAAGCTAATGGTGATTGTTTTTATAGTCCATTAGGTCTTACGTTGATTTCTGCATCGGTATCGTTTGCGCTATATAGGTATAGTTAAACGTGAATTGCGTTATAAATATACTCTTACAGCGTCTAAGCGATCGTTGTAGGGGCAATGCAGCACGAATTGTTTCCCAAAAAGTTCGGGTAAAAAACAGCTCTTACAAATGTTAAATCTATCATTTGCTGCAAGCTGAAGTAGCATCTCTTCATCTAACAAGTCGATAACATAGCTCCGATAAAATCAATTTTCAACAAAAATTTCCAATAGGAAACAACTTTTCTTGTTTTGCTACGGGGAGCACGCTTTATTTCTCTGTGTGCTCTTTAATCAACAAAGCGCTTCATGCAACAATGAAATTAATAGACAGGAAGCAAGAAATTAATGAGGGACCTATGTCAGAAGACATTTATGATGAGTACCCATCTTTAACGTTGGCGAAAGAGACGTTAGATCAGAATATCGAACCACTTAGGCTCGGCCAGCGTATTAAAGATATCCGCAGCAAGCTGGGCATTACGTTAGAAGAGGCGAGCCAACGTACTGGTTTGGCGCGCTCTACGCTGAGTAAAATCGAGAACGAACAAATCTCACCGACGTTCCAAGCGATGCAGAAATTGGCTATGGGTTTGCAAATTGATATGCCGCAACTCTTTGAGCCACCAAGAAAAAAGGTTGCCACAGGACGTCGTGACTTAACTAAAGCAGGTCAGGGTAAACCTCACCCAACTCCGACTTACGAGCATGAACTGCTCGCGACAGAACTTTCGAATAAGAAGATGATGCCGTTCAAGAGCCGAGTGAGAGCACGCACCTTTGAAGAGTATAACGATTGGGTTCGCCACGATGGTGAGGAGTTCTTGATGGTGATCTCTGGTGATGTGATGTTCTACTCAGAATTCTATGAGCCGGTACCCATGAGCGAAGGTGACAGCATGTATTACGACGCCAACATGGGGCATATGTTGATTTCTACTAGTACAGAAGATGCACTGATTTTGTGGGTGACTGCAAAATAAGTTAACAAAGTTAGAATTTCTTATAGTGAATGCAAACGTTTGCTTTTGTTTCTAACGTTTGCCAAAAGACGCGATGTTGGTGTGAAAAGCATCAATATCGCGTTTTTGTATGCGACTGAAAGTTGTTTTTAAATTGTTAAATATCACATTTTGAGCTGTTTTAATCTTGTTAAGGGTGTAAAACTGACTCAGGCTTGTTTACTATAGTGAACACGGTTTACTCATGTTGATTGAAGTTTACTGAAGTGAATTCTTAGAAAGTGAGTCGTATAGCTTTTATACAGAAGCCTCTTTTTATATCGCTAGTAATAAAAGCCTATATAGAAGACATCACTTTTTACTATCTACTGTTTCTAACGTTAACCCATATCGTTAGAGGCGACTCTAAATAGAGATATAAGCGGCAGATTCGATTTGGAAAGCCTGCAACGCTTCATGGAGAATAAAATGACTCAAGAACACGCTAATCAAGACCTACTAAAAACACCTCTGCATGCACTTCACGTTGAAGTCGGCGCAAAAATGGTTCCTTTTGCTGGCTACGACATGCCAGTTCAGTATCCACTAGGTGTAAAGAAAGAGCACTTACACACTCGTGACGCTGCTGGTCTTTTTGATGTTTCTCACATGGGGCAACTGCGTCTACACGGTGAAAATGCAGCCGCTGTTTTAGAATCTCTGGTTCCAGTAGATATTATCGACCTGCCTTCTGGTAAGCAGCGCTACGCCTTCTTTACTAATGAACAGGGCGGCATCATGGATGATCTTATGGTTGCTAACCTTGGCGATCACCTATTTGTTGTTGTGAACGCGGCGTGTAAAACACAAGATATCGACCACCTAACGGCTCACCTTCCTGCAGACGTAAAAATGGAAGTGATTGATGACCGCGCTCTATTAGCACTTCAAGGTCCGAAAGCGTCTGAAGTTCTGGCTCGTTTCCAACCAAGCGTTGCAGACATGCTGTTCATGGATGTTCAAAAAGTCGATATCGACGGCGTAGAGTGCATCGTAAGCCGCAGTGGTTATACCGGTGAAGATGGCTACGAAATCTCAGTACCGAACGATCACGCTGAAGCACTTGCTCGTAAACTAACATCAGAAGCAGAAGTAGAGTGGATTGGCCTTGGTGCTCGTGACTCACTTCGTCTTGAGTGTGGTCTATGTCTGTACGGTCACGATCTAGATACAACAACAACGCCGGTAGAAGCTAGCCTTTTATGGGGTATCCAAAAAGTGCGTCGTACTGACGGTGAACGTGCAGGCGGTTTCCCTGGCGCTGATATCATCCTTGAGCAAATCGCGACTAAAGACGTTCAACGCAAGCGTGTTGGTATTGTTGGTCAGACTAAAGCACCAGTACGTGAAGGCGCTGAGCTGTTCGATGCTGAAGACAACAAGATTGGCGTTGTAACAAGTGGTACTGCGGGTCCTAACGCGGGCAAGCCTGTTTCTATGGCTTACGTTCGTACTGACCTAGCGGTTATTGGCACTGAAGTATTCGCTGAAGTTCGTGGCAAGAAGCTACCAATGACAGTAGAAAAAATGCCATTCGTACCTCAGCGTTACTATCGTGGCTAATCTCTTTTAAGAGAAACCACTAAGCTAAATGAAAGCCTATTGTTTGCTTCTCTTTATTGGGAAGCCTAACGGTAGGCTTTTTTGATTTTGGTAGCGTATGTCTTTGGTAACGTATTGCTTTTAACGTTACCCACTAACAACGGTTACTTAAAATTCGTTTATAAAATGAGATATGTGGCGATATCGTTACAAATACTTACTATAATCACGATTGTGACGTGTTATGGTGACGATTCATCATTTTTGTAAATAAGTAGTAGGGGTTACAAGGAGTTAACTATGAACGTAAACCATACAATGAGTCCGGTTCGTAAAGCCGTTTTAGGGCTTTTAGCGCCATTAATTTACACATCAAGTGTTATGGCAACGGAAAACACGGACGAAAGTACTCCTGATGTGGGTGTAACACCCTATATTGTGAATGGTAGCGACGCTTCAGTCACGGAATTTCCTTCGATGGCAAGCTTGTTCATTGATCGTATTGATTATGACGGTGTTTACTCAACAGGCCCTTACTGTGGTGCGACAATTTTAGATAACTATCATGTACTGACTGCTGCACACTGTATTTATGGTGATGAGAATGCTCAACTTTTCACGGTAGTTGTTCCTCAATTGGAAGATACTTCTCTATTCCCTAACGGTAGCATCCAGAAAGTACGAGTATCTGAGGTGTATTATCGAACGGATTATTCAAACAGTATCAATCAACTATTAAGAAATGATATTGCGATTTTAAAGTTAGAAGCTTCTCTTAACCTTCAATCCTCAGCTGAAACTGTTATCCCTCAATTTGATACATACCTTAATGCTGCGAATGATTTCGTTGCAGTTGGCCATGGTGACATCGAGACTGATGTTGATGGTACGACATTGCTACAACAAGTTGACCTGACATATGTTGATACTCTTAATTGTAAAGCTGTTTTCGGTCCGTTAGTCACTGATAAACAAATTTGTTTCAACGGTAACGGACCGAATAATGGCTTATACGGGGGTACATGCCAAGGCGATTCTGGTGGTCCGGTGTTTTGGAAAAATGGCTCTACATATGAACAGGTCGGCATAACGAGTTTTGGGCCGACTACTTGCGGTGATGACATCGGCGTAACATCTGTATTTACAGAGGTATATGATTATAAAGATTGGATTACGGATGTAACTAAAGGGGTAAATGATAGCACGGAAACTGTCCAGTTTACCGCGACAGAGGCAAAACGAGTTGCTGTTGCTGGGACAAGTGCGTCAACTGGCTCTGGTAGCAGTGGCGGAGGTATTTCATTTGGTTTGCTAGGGATGCTGATGTTGATTGCTGGTGTTAGAAAAGCAGTTAAACGTTAGATCTTCAATGTTTTGAACAAGTCGACGCTTTATTTAAAGATAGCGTCGACTTTTTGTTTTTTACTTTTGCAGGTGTGCAGTTGGTTAGTTGCTTGTAGAACTAGTTACTCAGCTCGATAACCGCTTTACGGCTGTATCTTTCTAGAATCTCATCCATCTCTTTTATCGCAGCATTGATGCTTTTAATCCCACCTTGAGCCACACCTTTTTCATTTTCGTTCAATGCAGAAAAAGCTTGCTTTAATTCCTTACCTTCCAACATGTTCCCGTGCAGCAACACCTCTTTGTACGTGAGTAGCTTATGTTGTATTGCAATAATTTCTGGGCGGGGATTGTCTGATTCTAATGCGTGACTAATGCAAGGAAATGCCAATGTATAGCGATTCACAATTTCCAATTTGACGTCTTTCTTATTCGCAATATGCAATTTTTATTATTTCCCAACACTTGAATACTCAAGTTACCTAGCCTGTACGTTCACAACTGATATCAGTGTGAAGGTTTATGAAACGTAACGGTTTTATCAAGCGAATAATATGCCTTTGATGGCTTATGTAAACCATCACAAGTCAATATGGTCTGCTTCTTGCTGAATTTAGGACATAACTGTCTTTTGAGGATGAGCTTATGTCACAAGAACCCATAATATTGGCGCTGATTGAGCGTAGGAAACAAGCCAACTTGTCTCAAGAAAAGTTAGCCTCGAGTGCAGGAATGAGCTTAAAAACCTATCAAAGGATTGAACGCGGAGAGGCGGACATCAAGATGTCTCAGTATCGTTCAATCACTAGAACCTTAAAAGTGACGGATTTGGATGTGGTGCTTGATATTGTTGGCGCATCACAAGTAACAGCGGAAGATGTAGCTGCGGTCAGTCGTCTGCTGACCAGCGAAGAGCGCCTGTTGTTGATCAAGCTGATTTTGTCGGTCAAAAAGAAGCAGTAGTCTTTCTTTCAAATAAACAGCGTAATAGATCGATTCGTTAGTCAAATTGACAGATACTTCTAGGGTAATGTGTTCTCTGAGGGCATGAAGCCATCAGCTCACTCTTCCACGCAGCTGTTTGGTGGTGCTTCTTTGTTTTTTGCTTTCTAAACGTCTTTTCTGAGAGCCACGCGTCGGCTTAGTTGCTCGTCTTACTTTTTGAACCTTTGTCGCTTCCAAGATCAATTCTTTCAAGCGCACTAAAGCATCATCTCGGTTTTGTTCCTGAGTTCTATACTGTTGCGCTTTAATGATAATCACACCGTCTTTGGTGATGCGGCTATCTTTGTGTGCGAGGAGCTTTTCTTTATAGAAGTCAGGTAGGGTAGAGTGCTTGATATCAAAACGTAAATGTATCGCGCTCGATACTTTATTGACGTTCTGACCGCCGGCTCCTTGTGCTCTGATCGCTGTTAATTGGAGTTCCCAGTCTTGAATCGAAACAGAGTTAGATATTTGTAACATAAACATCCATTTTGAACGGTAATATGGCGCCATGATACTGAATATTGGTTATGGTATCAGTAACTTTATTTAAGAGTGGTAGTAGTGATGAAAATAGATTTAACGGCATATGAAGGATTAATCTTTGATATGGACGGTACGTTGATCGATACAATGCCTGCACATGTAAAGGCGTGGGAGCGAACGGCTGAAGAGTTTGGCTTTCATTTTGAAGCGTCTTGGCTGCATAGCTTAGGTGGCATGCCGAGTTATAAGATAGCCGGTGAGGTGAACAGCAAATACGGTTTATCGCTCGACCCACAAGCGGTTTCTACGTTTAAAATGGCGTCGTTTGCGGCTATCGAAGACAAAGGAGACGTTATCCCTTGTACTCACTCTCTGTTGTTAGAGCATCTGGGTAACAAGAAGATTGCAGTCGGAACGGGCAGTCAACGTAAAAGTGCCGAACCGTTACTGGATAAGACAGAGATCTTGAGTAAGCTCGATATTCTCGTGACAGCAACAGACGTTAAGAATCACAAACCAAATCCGGATACTTTCTTAGATGCGTGTTTTGGTATGGGTTTGCAGCCAAAGCAGTGTGTTGTGTTTGAAGATACGAACCTAGGTAAGCAGGCTGCTCATGCTGCGAACATGGATTGTATTCTAGTGGTAGAGGGGAACAAACTAGAGTTCTATCCTGCACCAAGCTGATTGCAAGGATTGGGTTGTTAAACCGCCAAACTAATAGCCTAGCGGAACAATACTGATTTTCTGTTAGGCGATTTCGCTCATTTCGCTGTCTAGGAACAGGCACACACTGTTTCGACCTGCTGCTTTGGCTTCATAAAGTGCTAAATCGGCGCACTTGTAGTTAAGAGCAGGGTCGTTGGTCAGGTTGGTAATTCCACCACTGACCGTCACCACGTTATCGAGCTCAATACTGACTGCGATTCTCAATCTGTTAAGTACATACTCAGCTTCTTCTGTTGTGGTATGAGGCAGAATAACGCCAAACTCTTCGCCACCAATACGAGCCACAAAATCAGTTTCTCGGCACTCTCGTTGTAATACTTGAGCAACGGTTTGAATGACGCGATCTCCATAATCGTGACCAAATCTGTCGTTGATGCGTTTGAAGTGGTCTATGTCCAAAATCGCTAAACAAGACTGTTCGCGAGTAGGGTAACGATTAACACGAGAGCACTCATCTCGCAGCTCAAGATCGAATTTACGGCGGTTCCAACACCCAGCTAAGGCATCTTTTTCACTCAGGTTTCTCAGTTTGTTTTCTAGCTCTTTGTGTTTACTTATATCCACAAATGAAGCGACATAAAACTGAATCACGTCTTTCGAGTCTTTAATGGTTTGGATTCGCAATATTTCCGTGATCAAAGACCCGTCTTTACGACGATTAACCACTTCGCCTTCCCACATGCCTTTCTCTTTGATGATGCTCCACATCTTGATGTAGAACTCTTCGTTGTAGCGACCAGAGGCAAACATGGACGGTTGGCGGCCTTTTACGTCTTCTAACTCGTAGCCACTCACACGGGTGAACTCTTGGTTTACTTTGATGATTCGGTTGTTTCTGTCGGTAATCACCAAGGCAGACATGCCATTCATTGCGGCCTTAGCAAGTTGGCTCTCGATACTGTTCTTCTTGTGGTTGCTGTTCCACAATACGAAGCCAGCGGAGATCATCGAAATCAAGAAAGACAAGGTGATGATCTGAACGACGATCGCTTGTTTTTCTTGTCGGTATTGACTGCTGAACTGCTGATTTTCAATGTGAAGAACCATGTAAATAGGGCTTTCAAACTGTTTGATTTTAGGGCTGATGTCGGAATGAAAATACCAGTTCTCACCATCGAAATAGCTCGAAGATGTCTTGTCTTGAATCGCAGTCCAAAGCTCAGGGTATAACTTTGCGTAAGTCTGCTCTGAACGTGATTCAATTACATGTCCGAAAGATTCCGTAGGATCCGGCCCCATGATTATGTGTCCGGTTTTGTTGAGAATAATAGGAACAGCAGAAGATGCACCAATTTGATAGTGAAGGCGCTTATAAATCTCAAGCATGTTCAGGTTTGCGATGAAGTAACCAATAATGCGGTTGTTTTCAGCGACTGGCGTCATAATGCGTAGCGCCGGCGTTAACGGGTGGATGATTTCTCCATTTTCCATTTCAAGATCAATGCCTCTAGAGCTGACATCGCCAATCTCTAACTTCTGTAGCATCTGGTAGTAATCTCGAGAAGATTTGTTCTGCAGTTCGCTCTCGGGGACGACTGTTGCTCGACCGTCTTTGTAGTTAACACGGAACACTTCGTTGCCGGCTAGATCGAGATAACGAAGCTGGGAATAGTATTTTTGGCCACGAGCTAACATCACCCAAAGATCTTGCAGGGTTTCTTTATGGACAATAGAAGGTTCTCGAATCGCTCGGAGTAGTGTTTGAGAGTCGGCGATTGAAGGAACAGAGTTAGAGATTTGCTCAACAATAACAGCGAGTTCATGAAAGCTGTATTCGATCTGGTTCTGGCTGGACTGTTGGATATTTAGCGTGTGCTGAGCTTCAACCCTGTCAAATTCAGAGTTTATGTAGAGGGCAGGGACTAGTCCTAGGGCAAAGATGGTACATAGAAATTGGCTGACTAGTTTTTTTATACTTGTATTCATCGCTGTCCTCAAAGAATCAGCGCAATACTATATATTTTATAAGGTTTTTAATGTGATCTTGACCGAGAAGTTAAGACAAGATTCGCATATAACTACGATTTAAGTGCAACTTTTTGCATTTAAGCTTGATTGTTGAGCAATCACTTCGTTAGTAAATGATTACTCAATATAGAACACTGCTCCGAAACCTAAGCTAAATTAATCGCGATTAATTGCCGATTATCTAACTAAGGGCAGCTAGCTTAGGCCTACGATATTTCCATTACTATCAATATCTAACGACATGAACGCCGGTTTGTCAGGCAAGCCTGGCATGGTCATCACATTGCCGCACAACGCGTAAATAAAACCAGCACCAGCACACAATTTTAGTTCTCTAACGGGCACGTCAAATTGGATTGGTGCACCTTTTACGTGTGCTTCTGTCGAGATCGATAATGGTGTTTTTGCTAAACAAACCGATAGGTCGTTATAGCCATGCAGTTTGAATTCGGCCAGTTGTTTTTTAGCCAGTGGAGATAGCGAAATACTTGCCGCGCCATAGCCAACTTCAGCAACTGCCATCAGCTTTTCTTCTAGGCTTTGCTCTGAGTGATACAAAGGCTTAAATTCACTCTGTTTTTGGCAAGCTTTTACTACAGCGTGAGCCAGTTGAGTTGCCCCTTCTCCACCTTGACCAAATGCTTCGCTTACTTCAACGCTAACGCTTGGATCGAAGTCGGTGATCATCTGCTTCAAAGCATCGAGCTCTTGCGCTGAGTCTTGTGGGAATCGGTTAATCGCAACAACTGTAGGCACTTGGTATTGCTTAACGTTGTTGATGTGCCATTTTAGGTTCTCAAAGCCTGCAATTAGCGCGTCTTGGTCATCATTAAAAATTGAATCTGGTAATGGAGTGCCCGGTCTCAAATCGTATAAACCAGAGTTGGCCTTTAATCCACGTAATGTTGCAACAACCACAGCGCAATCGGGCTTTTTGTTCGACGCTTTCGCTTTTATGTTGCATGCTTTCTCAAAACCCATGTCTGAGCCAAAACCACCTTCGGTCACAACAAAGTCACTCAGTTTTAACGCTATCTTATCGGCAATAATTGAAGAGTTACCATGTGCGATGTTCGCGAAAGGCCCGGCGTGAATTAGGGTAGGGACGCCTTCAAGGGTTTGCATCAATGTTGGTTCAATAGAATCCTTCATGGTTACGGTCATTGCGCCTGCAACGTTGAAGTCATCTGCGATTAGCGGCAAGCCTTGTTTGTTGTAAGCAAGTACCACTCGTCCGATGCGCTTTCTCAAATCTTGAAGGTCATTGGCTAGAGCAAGAATGGCCATTAGTTCAGAAGCGGCTGAGATATCAAATCCATCTTCTCGCTCAAAGCCGTTAATTGTTTTGTCTGCTTCGTTCTTGCCAACCGTGATCATGCGTAATGCGCGATCATTATGGTCAAGTACACGTCGCCAAACGATTCTACTTGGGTCGATATTCAGTGCTTTTAAGCCTGAGCGCGTTTCAAAGGCGTCTAACCCTTCACGCTGTTCATGATACAAACGTGCATCAATGGCGGCGGAGGCGAGGTTGTGAGCGGCCGTAACAGCATGAATATCGCCCGTGAGATGCAGGTTTAATTGTTCCATAGGGGCAACTTGAGAGTAACCACCGCCCGCTGCGCCGCCTTTTACACCAAATACCGGGCCCATTGAAGGCTGACGAATGCAGGCCATTGCAGATTGGTTAATCTTTGCGAGGCCTTGTGCTAATCCGATAGTAGTGACGGTTTTGCCTTCACCAAGAGGTGTCGGTGTGATCGCCGTGACTACGACTAACTTACCATCTTGTTGGTTGGCGAGGCGTTCAAGTGATGTGAGAGACACTTTAGATTTGAATTGCCCTAATGGCTGATGTTCGTTGTGGTGCAGGCCAGCTTGCTTGGCAACCTCACTGATGTTTTTAAGGGGAGTAGAGCGACAAATATCAATATCAGACAGCATATTTGATCCTTATATCAGAACCGAAAGGTGGTACGTAAACGTTTGCGTGGCGATAGTACTGTATAAATTTGCCAAGTAAAGGCAAACCACACGAATTATGTGCTGGAAGATAACAGATCTAAAGAGTCATTGCGCGAGATCAAATCTTAAACGAGCAAAATATTCGATATGATTAACTTCAGCTGCCGTTATATTGGTGTTGAATACAAAAAGGGCTGCATATAGCAGCCCTTCAAGGAATGGGTAATCTCACTTGGCGTTAACCTTTAAGAGGTAACTGCCTAATATGGTCGATTAACGATCCCAGTATGTTTCTTCTAAGCTATCTTCGCGTTCAGGTAATGCACGAGAAAGGCGAGGAGAGTGCTGAGTCAACACTTCGTAGCTTACACGGTTTGCGTACTTACAAATTTGAGACAGTGAAGAGTAAGTTAGACAAGTGTGCTCGTGTTTCTCTGAGTTTGGTACATTCACGTGGTGGTAGCTGTTTGCTGCCATGTCGTGAAGTAGTGCTGAAAGTGCACCATCGCCAGCGCCATTGGTATTCTTAATCTCAAGTGGGCCACCTAGGTAAGGGCCAATGTGAGAGTACACTTTTACTGGGTCTTTACAGTCTTGCTTACGCATCGCACGGCTGAATTCGTATTTATTGAACTCAGGGATGTTACCCGGTAACAATGGCAGTGTGGTTTCGCGTTTCGCTGGTTCGTCAGTGTAACCTGCCATGTATAGACCAATAGGGCCTGCAGTACATAGAACTAGGTCAACCCACTCAAGTGCCTTGTTAGCAGCCAATAGAGGATCTTTTTCACCCGTTAGCGCTTCACCTTCATCTTCGTTCATCGCGACGATGGTTACGTTTTCTTTCAGGTATTCTTGCCACCATTCAGCGTTGCCTTCGATCACATACTTAGTACCAAGTGTTAGTACAACAGGCACATTGTGCGCTTTCGCGTATTCAATCGCTTTTTGTACCGCTTTTGGCATCGGATCTTCAGGTTTGCCACGCATTAGGTATGACGACACAACCAATGCAGAAGCTTTCTCGAAGACTTTTTCAGGAATGCTTTCTGGAAGAAGTTGGTTCATGTGGCCTTCGTTGATTGCAAACGTACGTTCGCCATCTTCAGAAATCAGCGTGTAACAACGACCAATTGGACCATCAACAGTTTGAAGGTGGTTTAGATTCATACGAGAAGAAGTGCGGCAAAGGTAACGATAACCAAATGAGCCAACTTCAATCTTCTTAGACATTACGCCAAGCAGGACAGATTTGCTGTCCGCAAGTACGGAATAGTTGTGCAGTGTGTTGCCGATAGTATCGCCAGGATATTGATGCGTGATCAAACCGCGCTCAACTAACTCTTCATACAGCGCATCTGCTTTACTTTCTTCCAATACCAGTGAGTGACCTTTACTCAGCTCGTATTTTTCTAGGAACTCGTTGTCAACACGGGCTTCGATATCAACAATCGTTTGGCCAACACCCACAATCGTTGCGCGGTGAAGCTTAGGCGTTTGTTGAATTTGGTTGACCAACGGATCACGTGCGTGAGTTGGAAAGTAGTGCTTAGATTTACGCTGTCCAGGAAACTTCATATGAAAAATACAGTGAAAAAATTTTGCCGCATGATATCACATTTTGTTTCTGTTTCTTTCATTTTTATTACATTTTGAATCACCTGCACAATGTCTGTACAGGTGATTCAACTAACTATATGTTTGAAACTACTCGGTTGGCTGTACTAACGTCGCTGGATCAACGTAAGCCTCTGTACCCCATAGTGGAACAGTTGAAAGGCTGTGTTTGAAGCTACCTTCTGTTTCTTTGGTGGTGTAAGACAAGTAAAGCAGCGACTGATTCTCTGCATCGTAGATACGACGAACCTTCATTGTTTTAAAGAAGATACTTTTCGATTGCTTGAATACCACTTCGCCAGACTTACTCTTGTCTATTTGAGCAATCATTTCTGGTGTAATTTCACCTGTTTGACGACAAGATATAGAGCTATCACTTGGATCAGAAAGGCTAAGGTTTGCTTCGATTGATGCGATATGACAGGTAACACCCGCGATCTTATCGTCATCTAATGAAGACATCTTGATATCCTTCATTGTGAAGAAACCCAGTGAGACGTCGCCAACCTCGTTGTCCGAACAGCCAGCTAACATTGTCACGATACCTGCTGCTATTAAGGCTTTTTTCATAAGAAGTCCTTTTTATTTATATAGTTCTGTTTACTATAAGGATATTGAAAGCTTGGATACGAGTGTAGAGCTTTTCGTTAAGTTCTTAAAGGATGTTGTTGGATAATGAAAAATATGAAGCATTTAAAGTACTTGTTGGCCTTGGTCATGCTCTGTATGCTCTCTGCTTGTAGCTCGGCACCTCAGCCGACCGTATGTCTTCCAAATAACTGCGATATTTGGGGATACTAACCGTAGGTACTAAAAGAATGAATAACGAAATACCTGAAATTGCACACAAGAAAAACCAATGGCTATTTAGTCAGCTCGATATTGCTTACCCCGCAAAAGAGAGCCTCCTCGGCCGTGAACTTTATCAAAGCAAACTTCCATCCAAGACATACCAACTCCTAGCACAAGATCAAACTCCTTCCCAAATTGATGAACTGCATAAAGTCGATTTCCATAAATTGACCGTGCTATTTTCACTCAACCAAGCAAGCGTTTACCAAGATGAAATCGAAAGGGCACACATGCTTGAGTTCTTGAGCCAAATTATGCTTTCTGACGATCATGTATTATATATTGGTACTCAAAACGGTGAAGTTGTGGCGAGCGCTATCGTCACAGAAGCGGATGGTTCCCTATTGATCTCGGATGTCGTTGCTGAAAATGGTCAAAGTATCAACAACTTTGCTAAGCAGTTACACGATTTTTGGGCACAAGATCATGCTTCTTGCGATAAAGTATGGGTCGAGAACTAAAGATTCTTTGACAAAGCGTTAATCTAAGTACAATACCCCGTCTTATTTAAAGGGTATTGTATGTACAAGCTATTGATATCAATCGCTGTATTATGTGTTAGCGCTTATTCTTCACTCAGTTTTGCTAACGACTGGGATATTAAACGCATCCTAGTTTTACACTCATACGAACCTTCTTATCAATGGACTGCTGACTTCCAAAAAGGGATAGACAGTGCGTTCAGCCAGTCTCAAACCGAAGTTAAACTCTCAATAGAGTATTTGGATTCAAAGCGTGTCCACAGCCCAGAGTATTACGACTCTCTCGCGAACTACTTACGTGCGAAGTATGCAGGTTATAAATTTGATGGCGTAATTGCGACGGACGATAACGCAGCCAATTTTCTTGAATCTCTGCCTAATTTGATTGATCGCTCAACACCTGTCGTTGCAGCCGGCATCAATGATTTCAGCACCGACATGTACGCGGTGTCTGACAGAGCAACTGTGCTTTACGAGAACGATCAGATAGACGTTAATATTAAGCTGATCTCCAAATTAAGACCTAATCTAAAGAATCTCTATTTTGTAAATGATTACAGTGTCACGTCTGAATTGATTCATAAAGAAATGAACAAAATGATGGCTGAATTTTCAAATATCAATCTCGTAGAAATTCGCGACTTGTCGCTGGAGCATACGAGCCAATTTTTGGAAGGGATCTCTGCGGACGATGCGGTATTGCTCAGTCATTACAACACCGAGTTAAAGCAAGGGGTTTATCACACTTACCAAGAGATTGCGGATACGTTGTCAAAATCGAGTGCTGCTCCGGTGTTTGCTTTATGGCAGTTCTATATTTCGGGTGATGTACTCGGTGGTTACGTTAATCACTCACAAAGCATGGGTGAACAGGCCGTCGATGCGTTGGATAAATACCTTCCACTTGGTTTTACTACACCGTTAACTCCCGGAGACAACAAACGTTTTGTATTCAATTACCCTGCAATGAAGAGATACGGGATTAGTGGAAACGCGTTACCTGACGAAGCGGTTTTCATTAACGAGCCTTCATCCTTTATTCGCAAAAACTTCCAGTTGTTATTGGGGCTGTCGATGGTGATTGCGGGTTTGAGCCTGATCATCTTGATGCAATTTGTCACTCTGCGCCAAAAGAAAGAGTTGGCGAATAAGAACAAACGAATCTTAAAGCTTCAGAAACAGACCTTGAATATCCAAAAGGATATGATTCATGTTCTCGGAGAGGCAATTGAAACCCGCTCTGGCGAAACTGGTAATCACGTTAAGCGTGTAGCCAAGTTGTCTGCACTGCTTGCTAAGTATCGTGGCTTGAGCCATCGCGAGGTCGAGATGATTGAGATCATCAGCCCAATGCACGATGTGGGTAAGATTTCAGTCCCTGAATCAATCTTGGATAAACCTGGGAAATTAACCGACCAAGAGTGGGAGGTGATGAAGCTTCATACTACGGCTGGCTATAACTTACTAAAGAGCGGAGCGGGTGATATTACCAACCTCGCGGCAATCATTGCTAACGAACATCACGAGCGTTGGGATGGTGCTGGATACCCGAATGGAAAAGTGGGTGATGAAATACACCTGTTTGCTCGTATCACTGCCGTAGCCGATGTGTTTGATGCGCTGCTTAGTGCACGTTGCTACAAAGAACCGTGGCCGTTAGATATGGTGGTCGATTTGTTTGAGCGAGAGTGTGGCTACCAGTTTGATCCTCAGCTAACTAAATTGCTACTGAAACACTTATCCGAGTTTGTCGCTATCCGAGATTCGTACCCCGATACTGGAACTGTAGAATATGCGTCTTCACCTTCGTTTGAAGCTAAGGTCTTAGAAGAGTCGGTTGTTAGCTAACCGTTGCTTTATCTGAGTGGCCTATACGTCTTGGCTTCTTTATCTATTCACCACGATCCGGCTAGGAAGTAGTGATTTATATTTCCCCTGAAATTGAGTCACTTATGTAAACCTCGCAGTCTTTGATTTCGTAGAATCTGGGTTAATTTAATAAAAACTGTTGCTTATGCTGAGCGATAAAGTGATCAACTCCATATTTCGCGAAGAGAAATAAGCCTGTATCTGCAAACTGTTACCTCAATCATCTCGCGCATTGAAAGAACACTATAGGATAAAACTTGGATTCAATCTGAGTGAGATACCTATGCGGTTAGAACAGACTAAATGTGTGATTTTCGATTGTGACGGAACACTTATCGATAGTGAAAAGCTGTGCTGCCAAGCTTTGGTGAACGTTTTCACTGGCTTTGGAGCGGAGCTAAACGTCAACGACTGCTATGCGCACTTTCAAGGCGGGAAGCTAGCCGACATCTTAATGGATACACAAGAACGTCTTGGGTTATCTATCTCGATTGATACACTTGAGCCGTTATATCGCAATGAATTACAAGCACTGTTCCAGCGTCATTTAAAACCGATGGATGGCGCTATCGAACTTATTGAATTCCTCAAACAACAAGACATCGAGTTTTGTATTGCTTCCAATGCACCGAAATCTAGGGTTGAATCTTCATTGGCGATGACAGGCATGCTAGACGACTTCAAAGGCAAAGTGTTCTCAGCTTTTGATGCTAACAGCTGGAAGCCAGAGCCTGATCTAATCATGTACACGGCCATGAACATGGGCTTTCTGCCAAATGAGTGCATCTACGTGGATGATACGTTGAAAGGGATTGAGGCTGGTGTTCGCGCGGGTATCCAATCGTTTCGATTACGCCCGAGTATTGATGAAGCAATCGTAGATCCCGAAGCCGACTCAGCAGAACTCGCGGCTCAGGATATCTACAGTTTAGAAGAAATTTCAGTTTGGATTAATGGCAAGCACTGCTCAAATGGTGGTATATCGAATTCTGCAGCTTTGGTGGGGTAGAGCTTAGTTGAAGGCTGACTACCTTACTAAATTGTTTGGTGTGGAAACCGCAAGATGCACAAGTAAACTTTTCTCCACTTTCTGAAAGCAGATACTCGTCGTGTTGGCATAAAGGGCATGTAATGTCGTCGGTGTTTGGTGTTTCTGTTTTATTCATTATGTGTCACCTGCAGCAAGGGGGTAAGCGAAAAAAGACCCGTTCAATTAGATTACTCCTAAGCTCGAATATTAGACAGTTCTGACACTTCTTAATCTCTCCTTTGCGACTTGCTTCATGGTAATTGATAATGTCATCGTTATTGACCATGGTTCTTGTAATGTTATTAAACAAAAGCCAAAAAGAAAGGACCCATTACGAGTCCTCATTAGTTTGTTTTCAATTCACGCCGCTAGTTCACCAGTTGATCCTTAAGTTCGGTAGCGTGCCAATGTCTGAGATAGAGAAACCGACGCTTCTGTTAGCCTAGATACGCCATTTGAAGAATTCTGAGCCACGTCTTTAATCACATCGGATTGGCTTCGAATATCGTTAAGCTCTGCTGCAATCGTATTGGCAACGTTACTTTGCTCATCGGCTGATGTTGCGATTTGGATACTCATGTCCATTAGTGCTTGAGCTGAATCTGCAATCGAGTTTACGTCGTGACCAATGTTTGAAATCAACTGGCTACTGGTTTGCGCTTGGTCAACCGTCTGTTCGGTGATCTTCGCGATATTTTGGCTCTCTTGCTGTAAGCGTTCAATCATCGCTTGGATTTCTACAGTAGCCGACTGAGTGCGGCTTGCCAGTGTTCTTACTTCATCAGCAACAACAGCGAAACCTCGGCCTTGCTCGCCCGCACGAGCGGCTTCAATCGCGGCATTTAAAGCAAGTAAGTTAGTTTGCTCTGAAATAGCATTGATCGTCGTGATGACCTCGTTAATTTGGCTCGTATTCACATTCAAGCTAGTAACAGAAGATGAGGTTTGCTCAATCAAAGAAGAAAGGGTAGTGATTTCCGAGATTGCCTGTTGAACCTTCGCGTGGCTATCGTTGATTTGCTGCGCGTCTTGTTCTGTTTGTTCAGTTGAGCGTGCAGAGATGTTAGAGACTTCATTTGCCGAAGCTGTCATCTGATCCATTGCTGTCGCTACAGAGTCTAGAGAGGCATTTTGGCTCATGATTTGTGTTTCGCTGCGCTTCATCTCAGTTTCGAAAGAAGCCGATGTTTCGCTTAGCGTTGCTGCACTGTGGTTTACGTTGTTGACTAACTCACTAAGCGTGTCCATTGAACGGTCAAGCGCACAACCAATCGTGCCGAACTCATCACGGCCAGGGTGGAAGCCAAGGCGTGATGTTAAGTCACCATCACCAATCTTTTGAGTCGTTGAATAAAGAACCCAAAGTGCGCCGCCTAGGAAAGTCGCTACCCAGTAACAGAAAAGACCAAAAGGCACACACCACAAGAAGCTCAGTAATAAAGTGTACAGTGCTTGCTGCTTTTGATTCTGTATATCGTTCGTTGAAACGGTAAGTGAGTAGTAGTTGCCATCTTGTGCGAGTGCTGTGGCAGTCACAGAACCATTATTTGAAATAGTGGTTTGTTGAGCGCGAGTTTGCTGGCTAACAGAGCGAACAGATGCCGGGGAATCTGATGCTGATAAAATGCCTTGCAGTTGATACTCGACCTGCTGTTTTGCAGTTACGTCAATGTGTTCCATTTTGTTGACGTAGTTCAGTCCAGCTAGGCTTGCCAGAGCGGCAAAAAAGATTAAGAAAATGACCCAAAACTTGTCGTTGATCGACATCTTAATAAACAGTTTGTCTATCGTTCGAAATTGTACTTCTTTCATAAAAACTCCACGGTAAATCCTTTACCGTGGACTCTAAATAACCGACCTCAATAAAAATGTGACTTCAATCGACTAATTGTGAAAATTAATGATAGTGATATGTCATTTATGAGATCTGAATCAAGTAAATTAGTTCTGTATAGGTTTATTAGCCTAAAGAAGGCAGTAACCCTACTGAAATAAGAACTTGAATCGCAATGATAAATACGCCAACGCTACCTGCTAAAAACAACGCTTTGCTACCGCCTAACACTTGGTAACTGGCTTCTGAAGATTGTGGTTTGACAGAGAAATCAGTGTAACGAACCTTGTAGACCATCACTGTTGGTAACAGAATCGCGAGCACTGAAAGTGCAATGGCTGCGTAGCCTAAAGCCATGATGAAGCCTTGTGGGTAAAATAAGGCAAACCCCAGTGGCGGTAAGAAGGTGATAGCAGCTGTCTTAACACGTTTTGCGTTACCTAGTTTCTTGTTCAGTGAGTCGCCCATGAATTCAAATAAGCCCAAGCTCACACCAATAAAAGATGTCAGCAGTGCAAGGTCTGCAAACACACCGACGATCACGCTTAGGTTGGATTGATGAACCGTTTGCGATAGCGAGACTAATAGCGCGCCCAAGCTTGTGTCAGACAACAACTGCTCTTGGCTAATCACGCCCAAAGTAACACTTTGCCAGAAAACGTAGATAACCAGAGGCAGTGCCGAGCCAATAATCATTACCTTACGTAAAGAACGAACGTCACCATCTAGGTATCGAACAATTGATGGGATGCTGCCGTGGAAACCAAAAGAGGTAAACACAACCGGAATAGCCGCAACAATCAGGCCTTGCTGTAAAGGCATGCTCATTAAGTATTGAGAGGTAATGTTTGGCGCTAGGAAGCTGAGTACCAAAACCATCGCGATAAGCTTTAAGCCAAACAAAACGCGGTTAACTTTATCAACACTGTGTGTACCAATCGTAACAACGCCGGCAACTAATAGGGTAAATAGAAGCGTGGTGATTTGAGCATTAAGTTCGATACCCGCGATATCCGAAATTCGTTGGTTAAATTGCGCACCGCCGCCAGCTATGTATGCCGCACACAGAGCGTAGAAAAGAAACATCACCGCGAAGCTCGCAATCCACTTTCCTTTTGTCCCCAAAATGGTATGAGCTAACGTGTGTAGGGTAGCGTCAGATTCTGCGAATTGGTGAAGCTCTACCATTAATAGCGCAGTAAAAGCCATTAACGCCCATAAACCCAGCATCAAGAAAAGTGAAGTTGAAAAGCCAATACCTGCAGAAGCAAGTGGAAGAGCGAGCATGCCAGCACCAATGGTTGTGCCTGCAATGATCAAAGTACTACCAAAAACCTTTGATTTATTCATTGTATACAATTCTTTACGTTAGGGTGTGTTTTCATTGTAATTCTTCTAGTTTAAGCGCATAAACCCAAAGAATATCTCGATTTTGAAGTATTCTGATTGAATTTAATTCCAAATGCAATTCTTATTGTAATTAAAAACATCCACTGTAAATTAATATTTACACAAAGGGCGTGTCAGCATTCAAATGAGCAAAGCAAACGTTTGACCATGATCGGTTTCAAAATTTATAGAGTAATTTGTTGTACTTGGTGTAAGGTGGCAGTACATATGTCGTTCGCGTATACCCCTTTAACGCAAAAAAGCGTTAATGATCGCGAGTAGCTTTAAGCTATGAATATGGAATGGGTAGAGTAGAGTGCGTTCATCAAAGTGACATAATATAAGTCCAAGATGGTGCACTAGTTAATCGGACATCATGTCCACATCAAGGAATAGAGGGGGCACAATGAGTGACCAATCTTATAATGACGAAAGTCTAGAGTTGTTAGATGCTATGGAAATTGGCATTGATTTGTCTGACTATGAGCAGACAGTGAAACAGTTAGCAGAAGAGCTTTTCAAGTCTTCGAACTAAGCTTTTAAGATCTTTAATTCAGTTTCAACTGAAACGTTTTAAAGCTAAAAGTTTTCTTAGCTAAAGCTTCTCAAAGCAAACAATTCTAAACTGAGCAAATCGTATTCGCTCACACGTCATACCAAAACTATCCTCATTAAAGTTCGCGAAGATAAACGAGTACGTTTACCATGTTACTTAGTTCTCGATACTTTAATGAGGTTCAATGAACTTTCTCGCACACCTTCACATCGCCAAGCACTGTAACAGCAACTTAGCAGGTAACCTGTTAGGTGATTTTGTTAAAGGCGACCCTAATAAACACTATTCTGATTCTCTTTCTGACGGTATTAGGCTTCATCGATTTGTTGATAGCTATACTGATCGTCATGATGTATCTCGTTCTGCAAAATCACTTTTCTCAGACCAAACACGACGCTTTGCGCCTATCGCACTCGATGTATTTTGGGATCACTGCTTAGCCAATCATTGGGATCAGTTTTCACAGCAGACATTAGAGCGTTTTTGTTTAGATAGCCATGAGCAGATCTTTGAACATCAAGAGCCACACTGGCCTGAAAATTTCGTTATGGTTCATCAGAAAATGGCTGAGCATAGATGGTTAGAGAGCTATCAAGACATGTCATCTATAGAGGTGGTGTTGCAGCGAATGGCGTTGAGAAGGCCTAAGCTCGGTATGCTCGAGGCATGTTACGATGACCTCGAACGTCACTATGATACGTTGCAGTGTCACTTTAATGAGCTTTATCCCAACGTTTTAGAGGAAGCTAAGCAGTTTAATGCGCTTCAAATGAAGAAAAATCAAAAGGAAAGGTAAACAGCGTAATGCAGGTTTGCTACAATCCGCGCCTATTTAATCTTTGAGCATCATACTATGTCTGAATCTACAAAATCTTTTAACCAACTAGGATTATCTGAGCATCTTCTTGCCACGTTGTCTGAGCTTAATTTTACGGCTCCTACCAGTGTTCAAGAACAAGCAATTCCATTGGTATTAGAAGGCAAAGATGTACTGGCTGGTGCTCAAACGGGTACAGGTAAAACGGCTGCGTTTGGTTTACCGATTATTCAAAGATTAATCGAGACAAAAGACAACGTTATTCCGAACCCTAAGCTCGTTCGTGCGCTTGTATTAGTGCCAACTCGTGAATTGGCACAACAGGTTTTCGATAACTTAACTAGCTACGCAAAGGGCACCGACATTAAAGTCGTGGTGGCTTACGGCGGCGTTAGCATGAAGGTACAAACTGATAACTTACGCGGTGGCGCAGATATTCTTGTCGCGACGCCTGGTCGTCTTATTGATCACATGTTCACTAGAAACATCATGTTGAGCCAAACGGAAGTACTGGTACTGGATGAAGCTGACCGTATGTTAGATATGGGCTTCATGCCTGACATCAAGCGTATTCTTTCTCGCATGAACGAAGTGCGTCAAACTCTGTTCTTCTCTGCAACGTTTGATAACAAAATCAAAGCGATTGCACACCGTATGATGCAGAAGCCAAGTGAAATCCAAGTTACTCCAAAAAACAGCACCGCTGAAACCGTAACACAGATGGTTTACCCGGTAGATAAGTCGCGTAAAAGTGAGCTATTAGCGTATTTGATTGGTTCAAAAAACTGGCAACAAGTGTTGGTGTTCACAAAGACTAAGCAGGGCACTGATGCTCTCGTTAAAGAGCTTAAGTTAGACGGCATTAAAGCGGCATCAATCAATGGCGATAAGAGCCAAGGTGCGCGTCAAAAAGCCCTAGACGATTTCAAGTCAGGCAAAGTTCGTGCGTTGATCGCAACCGACGTGGCAGCTCGTGGTATTGATATTCAGCAGCTAGAACAAGTTGTGAACTATGACATGCCATTTAAAGCAGAAGATTATGTTCACCGCATCGGACGTACTGGCCGTGCGGGTAACAGCGGCTTAGCGATCTCTTTGATGAGTCAGGATGAAGCTTACCTATTGGGTGACATTGAGCGATTACTTGATACGCGCTTGCCTCAAGAGTGGCTAGAGGGCTTTGAACCAAGCCTTGAAAAAGATCTAGCGCCCGATCGTGGTGGTCGCAGCAAGAGCCGTTCATCAGAAAAACGTAAGATGAAAGCGAAGCTTAAGATTCACCAAAACCGCGGTAAAGCACGTCGTTAACAAGCTGGACAAAGCTCCAGTTTAAAGATCTATACATATAAAAATGCGCCGTTACAGTGACTTCTGTAACGGCGCGTTTTTGTATCTTATAAGCTCATCATGGGTATGAACCCGATTAAGCTTTATGTTCCTGGTTACACTTCCATTCACATGGCACTTGATAAATCAGCTCTTCAATCGAGGTTGGGTTTAGAACCCACTCTTCATCAATATTGAACTTGCTGACCATCTGCGTGTTGAAAAGCTGCCAATGCTTAAGTAGAACATCTTCAGGAGAGGTGACCATATCGCCTTCATTCCAAGTGCTTTCCATAAAGGGAGTGAGGCATACAGCGCCGTTTGCGTACATGATCATTTGCCATTTAACTTCGTAAATGTTGATCATTTTGTCTGGGTTAGCTGCATTGTACTCAGCGGCAAGCCCGTTAATCTCTTTTTCAACATCGCCGACATTGTCGATGAAGTAATCAACTAGGTTGTCTTCTTGGCGAACAGAGTCTGAAATAAGCTGCATTGGCCTACGTGAGTGAATCATGTTGGTGAACAGACGCATGCTAAACAGGTAGATAGCGATATTTGGCGCAACATCTTTTGGCAGCTCTTCCATAATCTTACTGATGTAAGACTGAAAATAATCGTGTAAACAATCACTTATTGCATGCCAAATCTTTTCTTTGCTACCAAAGTGGTGGCGGATAAGGCTATGCGAGACGCCTGCCTTTTCACTGATGTTTCGCAGTGATACACGATCGTAGCCAAAGTCACAGAACATGTCTGCGGCAACGCTCATGATCAAAAAACGCGTCTCTTCGGCGTCTTTTGCACTTCTTCTACCTTGCTTCTTTTCGGTCATCTTCATTTCACATAATTACCTGATTACAACATTCTACACTGTTTTTACTGTAATAAAAAATACTGCACAAGTGGAAAGTAAATCTTGAGAATTATTTAATATTAAATATACTGCCCACCTGTGTAATAAATCATAATAATTAAACGGAGAGGCATCATGCAGTTCAATTTGTCTATCAATGCCATATCGAGCAAGCGCATGGGAGCTGTTATTGCAGCACTATTGCTCGCAGGCTCTCTAACTGGATGTGACAAAGTTCAGTCAGAGGAAAATGTGCAGGTAATCAAGCCAGTCAAGCTGTTCGAAATCCCACAACAGACTGATATTGATCTCGATAGCTTCATTGCAAAGGTTGATGCAACCGACCGTGCGGCACTTTCTTTCCAAGTGGGTGGAGATATAGAAACCTTCGATGTTCGTATGGGACAAGAAGTGAAGAAAGGTCAGGTGTTAGCCGTATTAGACGCGACGGATTACCGTATTGCCGTTGACGCAGCCCAAGCTAAATTTGATCTGGCGAACAGCCAATACAAACAAGCTTCTGAGTTGTATGCGAAAAAACTGGTCAGTACCGATTACTACGACCAAGCCGTAAACACCTTTACTGCCGCTGAAGTTGAGTTGGACCAAGCAAAAACAAACCTTGGCTACACTACCTTAGTTGCTCCATTCGATGGCGTGGTATCGATGGTGTTTGGAAAGCAATATCAATTGATCGCAGAAAAGCAGCCTGTACTGAATATTTTGAATCACAGTGAAATGGATGTGACGTTTTCAATTCCAGTATCAAAGCTTGAAGACCGTTCTATTCAAGACCTAACGAGCTCAAACATGTGGGTTGTGATGGACAGCCACCGCGGCATTCGTATCCCGACTCGCTTTAAAGAAATCTCAACGCAACCAGATGAAGATACCAACAGCTACCAAGCGGTTGTGTCTATCGAAAAGCCAGAAGGCATCAATCTACTTTCTGGTATGACAGCGCAAGTTGAAGTTCAGAAAAGTAAATCTGACTACGGCATTGGTATTGTGGATTCAGCTTGGTTAAACAAAGACGTAGGCCATGGTGAACTATGGCGTTATAACCCTGACTCTCAACTGATTTCTAAAGTACAAGTCCTTCTTGATGAGCAAGGCAAGGTTATCGACGGATTGTCGTCTGGTGACCTTATCGTTGAAGCGGGTGTGGATGTGTTATCAGACGGACAACAAGTAAAAGCTTGGCTTCGTGAGGGCGGTATTTAATGAACCTTTCAAAATTATCAGTTGTTGTCGCGTCGGTTCTGTTACTTCAAGCCTGTAACAATGAAGCTGTACACCGTGAACAACCACCTTTGTTGGTTTCTACCTTTGAAGTTGGCGCACCGCTTACTAATCAGTTCAGAAGTTTTAATGGACAGGTGATGCCAGCTGAATTGACTCCCTTGGCATTTAAGCTAGCAGGCGAGATTCAACAAGTATTAGTAGAAGCGGGCGACAATGTCGAAAAAGGGCAGTTATTAGCCACCTTAGATAACGCAACGTACGTACAAGATCTGACTGATGCTCAATCTCAATTCAAACTGGCAAGCAAACAGTTGGCCCGTGGAACGGAGATGTTTGGCAGCGAAATGTTATCGCAATCAGAACACGACCAACTGACGGCTAACTATAAGCTCGCATCGGCGAATTTGGCGGCGGCGAAACGCAAGCTGAGTTACACAGAACTTTTAGCGCCGTTCTCAGGAACAGTTTCAACTGTCGATAAGCAACGATTCGAAAATACGACGCCTGGAGAAACACTACTGAGTGTGTACCAGAACGACAAGGTGTATGTGCGAATTCAAGTATCAGATTCGATCTTGGCGTCAATTAGCCCAGACATGCGTTCAAATAGCTATCGTCCTGAGGCGACCTTTGGCGGTCACACAGGCCAATATCCACTGACGTATCTAGAACACACCAGTGAACTGCACCCACAATCCCGTACCTACGAATTTTGGATGCAGATGCAGCAGCCTGAAAGTGAAATCCTGCCAGGCACGAGCGTTACGGTCAATGTAGATATGGCGAAAGCGGGCCTGAGCGATGTTCAAGGCTACCAATTACCAATGACAACGCTAGAAGCGGGCTCTGAAGCGAATCAGTTCTATGTGTGGAAAATGGAAGACGGACAAGCATTCAAAAGCGAAGTAGAAGTCGACAAGATCAGTGGCCAAGGCGCACTCATCGCTCATGGTGTTGAGCAAGGTGAGCTACTCGTAAATTCGAATTTAAGAAAACTCCGTGACGGAATCCAATTGTCAGGAAAAGCAGAATGAACATCGCAGAATATTCAATAAAGAACAAAGTAATCAGCTGGCTGTTTCTAGTCATTTTGGCCATTGGCGGTGTGACCTCTTTTGGTAATCTATCCCGTTTAGAAGACCCAGCTTTTACCATTAAAGATGCAATGATTATTTCAACTTACCCTGGCGCTACGTCAATGGAAGTTGAAGAAGAGCTGACTTACCCACTAGAAAAAGAGATAAGACAGCTTCCGTACATCGACAAGATTACCTCGACATCATCGAACGGTATGTCCCAAATTATGGTCAGTATGAAGATGGACTACGGTCCAGACGAGCTGCCTCAGATCTGGGATGAAATGCGCCGTAAGATCAACGATCTACAACCAACACTGCCAAGTGGTGTAAATTCCGTTCAGATCATCGATGATTTTGGTGATGTGTTTGGTGTGATGATCATGCTGACCGGTGATGGTTACGATTACGTTGAGCTCAAACAGTACGCAGATTACCTAACGCGTGAAATCGAACTGGTTGACGGTGTCGGTAAAGTTAGCATTGCAGGTGACCAACAAGAACAACTGTTTGTTGAGATGTCACTGGAACGCTTAGCCGCATTGAACCTAGATATGTCGACGGTGACAGCATTGCTAGCACAACAAAACAGTGTGGTATCGGCAGGCGAGGTGATGCTGAATGGTCAAAGCCTAACGATTAAGCCAAACGGCACATTAAGCACGGTTGAAGAACTAGAAAACCTAATCATTCATGGTCGTGACACTGGCAATCTAATTCGTCTAAAAGACGTTGCTGAAGTGACTCGTGGTATTCAAGAAAAACCGGGTAATGTATTAACGTACAACGGTAAACCTGCAATCAACTTAGGTATTGCTTTCTCATCAGGCGTAAACGTGGTTGAGATTGGTAAAGCACTGGATGCTGAACTGGATCGCCTAGAAAGCATTAAGCCAGCGGGTGTAGAACTGAATTACTTCTACAACCAAGCGCAAGAAGTAGACAAATCTGTGGCTGACTTCTTAATCAGCCTAGTTGAAGCGGTAGGCATCGTTATCATTGTATTGTTGTTCGCAATGGGCTTACGCAGTGGTTTGATCATCGGTTTGGTTCTTCTATTGACGGTATTCGGTACCTTCATCCTGATGGATTACAACGATGTTGAACTGCACCGCATCTCTCTGGGGGCACTGATCATCGCGCTGGGTATGCTGGTGGATAATGCGATTGTTGTCGTTGAAGGTATTTTGGTGGGCTTGAAGAAAGGCAAAACCAAGCTTCAAGCAGCGAAAGACATCGTCAAGCAAACACAATGGCCACTGTTAGGTGCGACCATTATCGCTATCACAGCGTTTGCACCGATTGGTTTGTCGAAGGATGCGACAGGCGAATTCATGGGTTCACTGTTTTGGGTACTGTGTTTCTCACTGTTTTTGAGTTGGGTAACTGCACTAACACTAACGCCATTCCTTGCCGAGATGTTGCTTAAAGAAGAAGACAAGGTTGATGAGAACGAAGACCCATACAAAGGCATCCTGTTTGTGGTATTCGGTGCGTGTCTGAAAGTAGCACTTCGATTTAGATGGCTTACTGTAGTTAGTATGGTCGCTCTATTAGCAGTTTCTGTCGTCGGTTTTGGTATGGTGAAGCAGCAGTTCTTCCCGCCGTCAAATACCCCAATGTTTTACGTAGACATGTGGATGCCAGAAGGCACCGATGTTCGTGAAACGATCAAGCAGACAGAAAAAGTTGAAAGCTACATTCGCCAGCAAGACGACGTGGAGTTTGTAACGACAACGGTTGGGCAGGGCATGCAACGTTTCGCACTGACTTACCAACCAGAGAAAAGCTACGAAGCGTACGCCCAGTTACAAGTAAGAACCACTGACCGCGACACTATGTTTAAGGCTCTAGCGGCGCTAGACAAAGACTTAGCGAACGAATTTGAGCAACCAACGTTCCAGTTCAAGTTGATTGAGTTTGGTCCGTCACCCGCTTCAAAAATTGAAGCGCGTATTATCGGTGCCGATCCACAAGTACTGCGTAACATTGCAGTTGAAGTCGAAGACATCTTGCTTGCCGATCCAGGCTCTCGAAATGTTCGTCATGACTGGCGTGAACGCACTAAAGAACTTGTACCACTGTTCAACGAATCTAAGGCTCGTCGCCTAGGCATTTCAAAAACTGACTTGTCTGAGACATTACAGATGGCGTTTGGCGGTTACAACATCGGCCTACTGCGTGATGGTACTCATATGTTACCTATCGTGGCGCGTTTACCGGAAGAAGAGCGTTTTGATTTCGAATCGCTAAACAATGTGAAGATTTGGAGCCCATCACTACAAACTTACATCCCAGTTGAGCAAGTGATTGATGGCGTAGAGCTTCAATGGTCTGAGCCACTGATTCAGCGTCGCGACAGAAAACGTACGCTAACAGTATTGGCTGACCACGATGTTCTTGGTGATGAAACGCCAGCGAGTCTGTTTGCTCGTGTGAAACCAAAGGTAGAAGCATTAGATTTACCAGAAGGCTACAGCATTAGCTGGGGTGGTGAGTACGAAAGCTCTAAAGATGCGCAAGAATCTCTGTTTGGCTCACTGCCAATGGGTTACTTGCTGATGTTTATCATCACGATGCTTCTGTTTAACTCGGTTCGTAAGCCGCTTGTGATTTGGTTTACGGTTCCACTCTCTATCATTGGTGTTTCAATTGGTCTGTTAGGTACCAATATGCCATTCAGCTTCACAGCGTTCCTTGGCTTATTGAGTCTAAGCGGCATGATTTTGAAGAACGGCATTGTACTGCTTGACCAAATCAACAGTGAGCTATCAACAGGTAAAGACCCATATTTAGCGGTTGTCGACAGTGCGATTAGTCGTGTACGACCGGTATCTATGGCAGCATTAACGACTATCTTGGGTATGATTCCTTTGGTATTCGATGCATTTTTCGGCTCGATGGCGATTACCATCATGGCAGGCTTAGGCTTTGCTACCGTACTAACGCTAATAGTAGTACCGGTGATGTTCGCTATTTTATATAGAATCAAACCGTCCACTGCGGGTTATTAGGGAATGATATAAAACAGATTCTTTTAAGCCAGCCCAGTCAAATTTGACTGGGTTTTTTATGGTTCATCGCGGATTAGCGGGAACTAAAAACAAAAACGGTAGTAAGTGATATGGTTTAGTCGCCAAACAAAAATCATACACAAACTACCGTTTTCATGCCGAATCATACTTTCCTATCTTCATTCTGGGAAGGCTTTCAAATAGTAAAGTCTCACCAGACAGCATCACTTATTACCCTGACTCTTAAACCTAACTCTGAGGCTAAGTGCCTTTGTGGTCTCGAGGCCGAGGCTATTCATGAGTATCAATGCGTCATGTAAAAGAGGCCATGTTGCTCGGTGTTCCTGTTGAACTTTCCGTTCAAACACGAAGAATCAAGTGTTGTGACTGCGGCATAAAAACAGAGTCTCTATCTTGGTTAGAGCCTTATGCTCGCATAACGAAGCGCTTAAAAAGTTATATAGAACAACTGCTGCCTCTTCTTCCCATTAAGCATATCTCCCAGTTAACAAGCGTACATTGGCACACCATTAAAGAGATAGATAAACGCCGACTTCGCCAAGTGGTACCGTCAGTGAAATGGGAGGGGCTAAGGCAACTCGTCATGGATGAGTTCGCTATCTTTAAAGGACATCGGTATGCCACGGTCATCGCTGACGCTAAGACTCACCAAGTTATTTGGATAGGGTTAGGCCGTAGCCGCAAGGACATACGACCGTTCTTCGAGCTGTTAGGCAAGCATGGCAATAATATCGAAGCGGTCGCGATGGACATGAATACGGCTTTTGACCTTGAAGTTCAAGCGCATTGCCCGAACGCAAAAATCGTTTACGACTTATTCCATGTTGTTGCTAAGTTCGGTCGTGAGGTGATGGATAGAGTCAGAGTCGACCAAGCCAACAAAC
>NZ_JBFSSD010000058.1:0-33566 GCF_041466145.1 Vibrio sp. 10N.239.312.D08
GCCCGTAGAGGACTTTCACCTCCTAGATCAACGCCATGCTCGGCGCACAATAAAAAACGGCCTGCAATGCAGGCCGTCTTGTAAATGTCATAAGTCAGTTCAATGTTTCCACTCTGAGCTTTAACTAATCTTGTCACTGAGCTAGTCACACAAGCTTTGTTGATCCGCCATCTTTATTAATCGCGTAAATAAATCAACCAATACCACATGCCAACAAAGATACCGCCGCCGATGATGTTACCGATAGTAACGGGCAGCAAGTTGTTCATCAGAAAGTCCATCATGTTTAGGTCAACATAGTCTGCTGGATTAGCCCCTGTCATTGTCCAGAATTCAGTTGGAGCAAATGTTTTGATACCGATAGCTAAAGGGACTTGGAACATATTCGCAATACAGTGCTCAAAGCCCGATGATACAAACATCGCGACAGGTAAAATCAGTACTGCAATTTTGTCAGTCAGTGTTCGTCCACTAAACGTCATCCATACCGCGATACAAACCAATACGTTACACATGATGCCAAGCGCGATAGCTTGGATAAAACCATGGTGCATTTTGTGCTGAGAGATGGCCATGGCATTCAAACCCACTTGCCCATGGTCAAACATGTACTGTTTAGTCAGAAGCATGCATGCCACTAGCAATAAAGCACCAATAAGGTTACCGATATAAACGGTCGCCCAGTTCTTGACTAGGGTTCCCCAGCTAATCTTGCCACTTGCGCGAGCAACAAGAGTGAGCACCGAACTGGTAAACAGTTCGCCGCCAGTAACAACAACGAGGATTAAGCCCAAGCTAAATGCAAGGCCACCTAGGACGCGAGTAATACCCCAAGGTAAATCACCAGCGCCAGTGGTTACAATTGTGTAGAACACAAACGCAATACCGATATGTATGCCAGCTGAAATCGCTAGGAGAAAAGATTTGGTTGGATCTTTGGTTGCTTTACCTACGCCAATATCTGCAGCGCGCTCAGCCATTTGTGGCGGTAATAATGAGTCAAATTGGTTCAGATTCATGATGATTTACATTTTGAAACATGTTGTCGGGAGCGCGATAATCCTCTCTTTCATTTCTGAATTCAAGAGCTATTTTAGGCACAAAATAGCTCTCACAGCCTTGTTGAAAGCAAATAGTCCGAGTTATTCCAAATTCATACGACTTTAGTAGTAAAAAGAAAACTCTGCTGAATGATTAGTTATCAGCATAGAAAATAACACATCTATAAATATCAACAAGTTACGTTAAAAATCAAAGAATAACGTACACTAAAATGGCTCACAGAGCGCTTTTATTTCTAGATTTTGACATAGATCAACAGAACGTAAAAAAACGCCCTAAGGCGCTTTTAACTCAATCACAAATAAAGAAATTAGTGATGCTAAACCGAAGGTTCAATCACTTCTTCTGATGATTGTTCTAGGGTTGAATCTTCTAGAGTAGATTCAACAGCTGGGGACATCACATCAGAGTCACTTTCGTTGGCCACTTTGCCACCTAAGCTTTTCAAACTATCCACTAACTCTTCTAAGCTTTTAATGTGAGCATCACTCTTGGTAATCTGCTCACCGAGCAACTCACTGTGCTTGGTTGCTTCAGACAGTTGCTGCGCTTGCTTCTGGTTTTCAGACTCCAGCTTAGCTAATTGCTCAGTCAAAGTTTTAATCTCTGACTTTAATGACGCCGTCATGTCTGAGCCTTTCAGCGCTTTAACACTCGCTACAATTTTTTGAGACTGAAGACGCAATACAACATCACGGTGATCTTCATCATTAACCACTCGTGAAATGCTCAATAACTGGTTCTCTGCATTCAAAACCGACTGTTCGAACTGGTCGCCTTTTACGCTCGCCAGCACTTTGACTTCATGAGCAACACTGCGTACGTGGTTTAATTCGAACTCCGCAGCGTGAACTGCGTCTTCAATGATAGACTTTTCACGGGGACTGGCTTTCACTTGGCTTTCTGCCAAAGCAATTTGAGATGCCGCTTTAGCAAACGTCAGTGGAACAACGTCATCGAAATCTTCATCTTCCAAGAACTCTAATTCGTTCTTCAAAGGTTCGATGTATTTCTTATGCGCCACTTTAACTTCTAGTAAGCGAGCATTGTTAAGAAATTCCACCTGCGCTTCTTGAGCGTCTTCAAGCTCATCGACCAGCACATACTCGAACAACTCGCTGTATTCTGAATACAAACGTTTGTAGCTCGAGGTAAACATGGTATCTGCGCCAAGAAACTTCAGGTAATCCATTTGGACAATCGAATCCGCGAGTACTCGGTCAGCCTTCTTCTTTAGCACTAATATCGAGTCATAATTTGATTTGATCAACGCAATTTTTTCATCAAAAGCTTCAGCGTAAGTCAGGCTCGAAAAAATGGAGTAACTCTTGGTTATCCGAGTTTCGTCTTTAAGTAAGTCCGCATAAATGCTTTCAGCGTCATCCCATGCGTCTAATAGTTCATTGTAATTCTCTGGTGCATAGAGAGACAATTGGCCGTGGTCTGCGAGCTTAGCCTCCCATTCGGAGTAAACGCTTTGGACAGACTGAAATGAACGGACCTCGATTGTAGATTCATTATTGTTGTTTGTGGTTTGGTTCGCGTCTGTCTGCTCTGAGGGTGTACTTTGACAACCTGAGATAGCAAATAGCATACTGATCGTTAATGCTACTTTGTTCGCTCTCACTTATGCATATCCTTTTTATACAATATTCGCTCAATGCAAATTATTTCTAGTCACAATATATTACAACCACTTAGCAATAAACATCACTGATGATTTAAGTGGGTGCAAATCACCCAATATAACCAAAATAAACTCATCACTCGATGATTAATCAATCAATTTGGTATCACTTATCAATTCTCTTTATTTGCTATTGCCTGAGCCGAGAATGCGCACTAAGGTGAAGGTAGAGAACGTTATGAATATATAGGTCAATTATGAAGTACAACGCTGAACATATTGCTGATTTAAACCTCCTTCTTCAATTTGATGTAAGTAGTGCAGCTACTGGAATTAAAGTCCATCAAGAGGCAGCTCAAGAAACTCAAGACGCTGTTAAGCGCCTATTCGAAAAAAACCTTTGTACTCAGCCAGACGGCGGTTACCTAACAGATGAAGGTATCGAGATGGCAGAGCGCGCAGACAAGCTTCTTCGCGTACTAAACTAAAGCTCCATTGTTCTAGTAAAAACTCCACTTGCTTCGGCCGTGGAGTTTTTTCATTTTTGGGCAAAGCTTTGTTAGGCTTATTGTAAATTCGTCATTTGCAGTTGTGAGGAACACATGGCTTCTATATTTATTGTCGGTGCAGGATGGGTAGGTGCACCTTTATCTGAACATTTAGAAAAACATGGTAACCGAGTAGTGGTCACGAAAACGACCCAAGCGGGAGCAGATGCCATTGGTAGCGAACAAATTCCATGTGAAGTGTTTAGCTTTGATTCATCCGATCCACAACAGACTATCGGGCGACTCTATTCATTGTTACTCGAAAACAACACTGAAATTGTGATTGGCAGCTTCCCTCCTGGCTTTAGAAAAGGAGCAGGACAAGAGTATGCCGACTACTGGCAGCAACTCACCAATGCATGCCAAAAGGCCAACATTAAAAAGCTCATTATGGTTAGTTCAACTACGGTATACCCAACTAAGCCGGGTGTGCTGAACGAGCTGGATGCATCACTCCCTCTTTCGACCTCAGATAACGAGCACGCGTCTTTATTTTCCGATAACGCACGAATCATGCTGCAAGCTGAACAGTCAGTGATTGATTCCGGTATCGACTACACCATTCTTCGCTTTAGTGGCTTAATCGGCCCAAGCCGTCACCCATCACGCTTCGCAAGCAAGTTAAAACAAGTCAGCACTCAAGCTCCAGCCAACATGCTGCACCTTGATGATGCAATTGGTGCTGTCGATTTCGCTATCAGTCAACTGCACAATGAAATAGTTAACGTGACCACACCAAATACAGTAAGTAAGGCGGAGTTTTATGCCGCGGCACTGAAAAGCGCCAACAGCAGTAAGCCTCTGCCCGCTGTTGTTGATACCCCAGACAAGTTAATCTCTTCGAAGAAGATTCTCGACTTAGGTTATTCATTTAAATTCGAATCCACACTGGACGCACTTCATGAGTGAACAATCTATAGCTAACAAAGATCCCAACATAAAACTGCATCGCTCAGTCGACACCCTTTGGAACTTTATGTCTATGGGTCACAAGGTTACGCCTTCCGACTGTATCTTTGTATTGTGTAGCAACGATACTCGCGTCGCTGAATATGCAGCCGAGCTTTATCACCAAAAGGTCGCGCCTTACATCGTTTTTTCTGGCGGTGTTGGACGCTTTACCGAAGGAAGCTTTGAGCGCTCAGAAGCAGAAGCATTCGCTTCTATTGCACGAGATTGTGGTGTGCCTGACTCTGACATTATCATAGAGAAACACGCGACAAATACTGGGGAAAATGTACGATTCACTCATGAGTTGCTGACAGAAAAAGGGTTATCGCCGAAGAGGTTAACCTTAGTTCAGAAGCCCTTCATGGAGAAACGTACCTACGCAACCTTCAGTAAACAATGGCCTGACGAAACTTCCGAGATTACCGTGACGTCGCGATGGCAAACTTGGGATGATTACTTTAACGAAGAGTTGCCGTTAGATATGGTGTTAGGCGCATTAATTGCTGATTACGAGCGAATCAAATCCTACCCAGAGAAAGGCTTTCAGATTGAGATGCCGATCCCCGACGACGTTGACCACGCCTATCAAGCATTGAAGAAGCTCGGCTTGGAAGAAAGCAAAACACAGGCCCAATAAACAAAAACGGTGACACTTGGTCACCGTTTTTCGTTCTTTCGCGTTAGCAAATAGAGCTGCTTATTTACCTAACGCTTCTTTGTAGTGCAGACGGCAAACAGAAACGTATTTGTCGTTACCGCCAATAGCCACTTGGTCGCCCTCAGCAATCGCCACACCGTGCTCGTCGGTACGAATTACCATGTTCGCTTTACGGCCACAGTGACAAATTGTTTTAAGCTCAACAAGTTTATCTGCCCAAGACAGTAAGTAACGGCTACCTTCAAACAGTTCACCCAGGAAATCGGTACGTAGGCCGTAACAAAGTACAGGGATGTGCAGCTTATCAACCACTTCTGTTAATTGGTACACCTGCTCCTTCGATAAAAATTGGCACTCATCGATCAAAACACAATGACGCTTTTCTTCCTCATTGAGCTTTTTGATCGCATCAAACATGTTGGTGTCATTTTTAAACAGCTGAGCTTCAGATTGCAGACCAATTCGTGAGCTCACTTTACCGATACCATAGCGATCGTCCAAAGCTGCCGTAAAGATCACTGGCGTCATGCCACGTTCTTGGTAGTTGAATGAAGATTGAAGAAGCGTTGTTGATTTACCCGCATTCATTGCCGAGTAATAAAAATACATCTGAGCCACAGAAATATTCCTGTTAATTAAAAGTTGAAGATAGAAAAGGTGAAAATAGAGAATTCGTGCTAGAAAAAAGGGCTGAAAATCAGCCCTTTTTATAAGATTTACTTACGACGCCAAGTCGTACCTTCTGGGCCATCTTCCAGAACAATACCCAACTCGTTTAGCTTATCACGTGCAAGGTCGGCATTTGCCCAATCCTTTGAAGCACGAGAGTCGTTACGCAGTTTGATCAACGCTTCGATTTCAGCCACTTCGTCGTCGTTACCTGTCGCATCACCTTGTAGGAAGGCTTCTGGCTCTTGGTGAAGAATACCGATGATGTCTGCTAGTTCACGCATCAATGCACCCAGTCCGCTTGCTTTTTCAATGCTTTCAGGCTTGATACGGTTGATTTCACGAGCCATTTCAAACAGTACTGAATAAGCTTCAGGTGTGTTGAAATCATCGTTCATCGCTGTAGAGAATCGAGTCACGTACTCTTCGCCACCGGCAGGAGCGGCTGTAAGGTCTAGGCCACGAAGTGACGTGTATAGACGCTCTAGTGATGCGCGAGCTTGGTTTAGGTTATCTTCGCTGTAGTTTAGTTGGCTACGGTAGTGACCAGACATTAGGAAGTAACGTACCGTTTCAGCATCGTAATGTGCTAGCACGTCACGGATAGTGAAGAAGTTACCTAGTGACTTAGACATCTTCTCTTTGTCTACCATCACCATACCACTGTGCATCCAAGTATTTACATACTGAGTGCCGTGCGCGCAGCAAGACTGTGCGATTTCGTTTTCGTGGTGAGGGAACTGCAGATCTGAACCACCACCGTGGATATCGAAGTGGTTACCAAGAATAGACGAGTTCATTGCTGAACATTCGATGTGCCAACCTGGACGACCCGGGCCCCATGGCGATTCCCATGTAGGTTCACCTGGCTTAGACATCTTCCAAAGAACAAAGTCTAGTGGGCTGCGTTTTGCAGATTCAACATCAACGCGAGCACCCGCTTGAAGCTGATCAAGGTCTTGCTTTGAAAGCTTACCGTATTCGTCGAATTTCTTTACTTCAAACATCACGTCGCCGTTGCTTGCAACGTATGCGAAACCACGTTCAATCAGCTTTTCAACAAGCTCGATGATTTCAGTGATGTATTCTGTCGCACGAGGCTCAACATCTGGACGCTTCATGTTCAATGCATCAAAGTCAGCGTGCATCTCACCGATTAAACGCTCAGTCAGAGAGTCACAATACTCACCGTTTTCATTAGCGCGCTTGATGATTTTGTCATCGATATCTGTGATGTTACGAACGAAATTCAAATCGTAACCAAGGTAACGAAGGTAACGAGTTACTACGTCGAAAGAAACGAACGTACGACCATGACCAATATGACAGAGATCGTATATGGTTACCCCACAGACATACATGCCGACTTTGCCAGCTGTAATTGGTTTGAATTCCTCTTTCTGTCTTGTGAGCGTGTTATATATCTTCAGCATGATCTCTATCTATTTTATGGATTAATCAAAATAAGCTCGCAGTATAACAAGTCATACCTTAATAGGTAATCCCTAAAAGCAGGAATTATACCAATCACGGTAAGTAGATGGTCATAAATAGCGCAGAAAAAATGCTTGAGAACAAGGAAGCTCTTTTCGACAAAAAGTTTCAATAAGTAGTTATTCTACATTCAAAATTTCTAACGACGTTATCAAGTGTTTTAACAAGCTAGGATGGCCAGTTATTTACTACGATTGGTATTACCTCAAACATCCGAGTTAAGTTAATGATTTGGTGATTTGAAAGTCTGCCAACATGCGCTAGAATTCGAACTTCATATTAAAAAGACAGTAAGGTAACAATCATGATCATCCTTCACACAAATTTTGGTGATATCAAAGTTCAACTTAACGAAGAAAAAGCACCAGAAACAAGCGCAAACTTTCTACAGTATTGCCGTGACGGTTTCTACGACAACACACTATTCCACCGTGTTATCGATGGTTTCATGATTCAAGGCGGCGGCATGACTTCTGGCCTTAAAGAAAAGGCAACTCGTGCAACGATCAAGAACGAAGCAAACAACGGTCTAGCGAACAAAGTTGGTACGCTAGCAATGGCTCGTACTATGGAACCGCATTCAGCCAGCTCTCAGTTCTTCATCAACGTTAACGACAACTCTTTCCTAAACTTCCGTAGCGAAAGCCTAGACGGTTGGGGCTACTGTGTATTCGCAGAAGTTGTTGAAGGCATGGACATCGTAAACAAGATTAAAGGTGTTAGCACTGGTTCTATGGGTATGCACCAAGATGTACCTCTAGAAGAAGTGATCATCACTGGTACTACAATCGAAGCTTAATTCATCGCTTTCGGTTAGTATTGATGAGCCGATAAAATCAGGATATAGGGAGCGAATCGCTCCCTTTTTTTAGACCTATGAAAACATATTTTATATCAGATCTGCACCTTTCTCCGTCACGAGAAGACATCACAGACTGCTTCTTAACCTTTATGAAGAAAGAAGCCGTAGAAGCGGATGCACTTTACGTATTAGGTGACCTTTTCGAATTCTGGATTGGTGACGATGATAAGAGTGAATTCGCGACTTCTATCCGCCAAGCGTTTATCGACTTAGTGAAAACAGGCGTGCCTTGTTACTTTACTCAAGGGAACCGCGACTTCTTAGTCGGCAAAAAATTTGCTAAGCAAACGGGCGTACAACTTCTCGACGAAGTTTCTACGATCGATATCTACGGGCAAAAAGCGGTAGTATTGCATGGAGACACTCTATGTACTGAAGATGTAAAGTACCTCGCCTTTCGCGAAAAAGTGCATCAGCCATGGTTACAATGGGTCTTCAACCGAATTCCATTTTTCATCAAGAAGAAAATTGTTTCAAAGGTTCAATCAGATATCAAAGATGACAAGCAGACCAAGTCTCTCGACATCATGGATGTGACACAGCAAGAAGTCGAAGATGTGATGGAACGAAACAATGTCGATCTGATGATCCACGGCCATACTCACCGCCCAGACATCCATACATTTAATGCTAACAATTGCACTAAAACCCGTATCGTACTTGGCGATTGGTATACGCAAGGCTCAGTGCTGGTGTTCACGCCGCAAAGTTTTGAACTACAGAATCGAGCGTTTAGCAATAGCTTTTAACATCACGCTTAAACTTTCACTTTGATTATTATTGTCGGTCAGACTTTCTTAGAAAGTGTATGGTAATTTCTAGTGAATTAGCTATTATCTCTCTACCAGAAATAAACCGAACACAGTACCAAGTTGAAATATTCATACGTAGCGCGTCAACCAATACTCGACACAGGCAAGAAAACCATAGGTTACGAGTTGCTATTCAGGGATGGTCCTAAGAACACTTTCCCTGAAGTAGAGCCGGAGCTCGCTACTAGCCGTTTGCTTTCCGATCACTTCTTATCGACCCACTATAATACGTTGGGTGATAAGCTTGGGTTCGTGAATTTCCCATATGCAAGCCTAATCAACTTAGTCCCTACTCTGTTCCCCAAAGAAAGCCTCGTTGTTGAGGTTCTTGAAGACTGCGAACCAACAGACGAATTACTTGAAGCAATCAAAACCATCTTTGACGCGGGTTATACCATTGCGCTAGACGACTTTGTGCCAAGTAAAGCTTGGAAGCGCTTCTTACCCTACGTTTCAATTATCAAGTTCGATATCCGTTTGACGCCAATTGCCAAAGCAGCGATGTTTATGAACTCTCTCAAAGGGCTAGATATCAAGTTCCTTGCTGAGAAAGTAGAAACGTACGAAGAATACCAAGAAGCGAAAAAAGCAGGCTTCACCTACTTTCAAGGTTATTTCTTTAGCAAGCCAGAGATGATCCAAACGCGTGCGCTCAACCCGGCATTCCTGACGACTGTTCAGCTGTTAAAAGAGATTGCGCACGACCCTATCGACTTTGGTGAAGTAGAGCGTTTGATTACGCTCGATGTGACCATGTCGTATAAGCTACTTACCTACGTAAACTCCGCTGGCGGTTCACCAACAACGATTCGTTCATTCCGCCAAGCGCTTATTTACCTTGGTGAACAAAAGCTGCGTAAGTTCGTTTCACTTGTGGCGATCGCATCAGCGAAAGAAGACAAGCCGGACTCACTCTACGGTTTAGCGGTATTACGCGCGCGTCAATGTGAGCTCTTAGTCGAGAAGATGAATGTGAAGGTTGAGCCAGGACAAGCCTTTTTGACCGGTATGTTCTCTCTGTTGGACTCACTCTTTGACCAACCGTTGAAGCAAGTACTGGACTCAGTGCCAATCGACGATGAGATTAAACAGGCCCTTATCCAACGTAAAGGCGTGTTAGGTGCTGTATTGGCGATGGTCGTTGCTTTTGAACAAGCTCGTTGGGATGAAGCGACTCGTATTCGCCAGCTTCTCAAACTGAGTGAAGCTCAACTTGGTCAAGCTTATGACGAAGCGACAACTTGGGCCCAAGAGCTATTGGCTCCAGCCCTGAAATAACATACTTCGTACTATAGCTTTAATAGTTTCAATAGAAACTAAGCTTTGGTGAGCGATCGTTTCTTGGTAAACTCCCACGCATTCACTTATGGCCTCTTAATAGAGGCCATTTTTACAGGATCTGACTATGTCTTTATGCCCATGCGGTAGCAAAAATACTTACCAACAGTGCTGTGAATCAGCGCACCTTCACCACAGTGCTGTTGAAACGCCTGAACAGTTGATGCGCTCTCGTTATTCAGCGCACGTGTTGGGTTTAGTTGACTATGTTGTTGCGACTTACCACCCTAGCTGCAACGCAGAAGCGCAAAGAGAAGGCATTGCCGAATCTATCAACAGTGATTGGGCAGGACTAGAAGTCATCGATACTGCGGTAGGCTCGCACCAAGACGAAGGCTTTGTTGAGTTTAAAGCTTACTTCAATGAAGAAGGCGCACAATACTGCATGCAAGAACGCTCTCGCTTTATACGTGAAGACGGTCTTTGGTACTACATTGATGGTACCTTCCCAGAGCAGGAACAAACTACACAACCAGAAATTGACCCACGCTTAAATCAAACCGTTGAGAGCTTTAAAATCGGCCGTAATGATCCGTGTATTTGTGGCAGTGGTAAGAAATACAAGAAGTGCTGCGGGTAACTCGTTCGACTAAGAAGTCAGATTAAGAGAAGAGATTCCTGATGTCGCTTAGGCTCCTCGGAATGACGCAAAGTCAGAGGTTAGAAAAGTGACGTAGGGCTTAGAAATCTTGAAATCTTGAAATCTTGAAATCTTGAAATCTTGAAAATTAAAAACTAAAAAGCCCCGTAAACATGTTTGTTTGCGGGGCTTTTGTCTGTCTTTTACGCGGTTCTATTAATCTAAAGAGAGCTTACTTATGACGCTCTTTCAGCTTGTTTACCACATCATCCATCGATAAGCCTTGGTCTTGAAGAAGAACCATTAGGTGGTAAATCAAATCTGCTGATTCACACACTAACTCCGCCTTATCGCCCGACGTCGCCGCAAGCGCGACTTCAACGCCTTCTTCGCCCACTTTTTGCGAAATACGCTTGGTGCCACGGGCATATAGACTGGCAGTATAAGAAGATTCAGGATCGGCGTCCTTGCGGGCAGCCAATAGCTGCTCAAGCTGATGAAGCCACACCATCTGAGACTCTTCTTGCTTGTCTCCATCCCAACACGTTGTTGTACCTGTGTGGCACGTTGGACCAATGGGATTAACTTTAACCAGTAAGGTGTCGCTGTCACAGTCCAAGGCGATGTTTTGCAGTTGCAATACATTGCCCGACGTTTCACCTTTCGTCCAAAGACGCTCTTTTGTGCGAGAGAAAAACGTCACATTGCCAGTTTCACCCGTTTTCTCAAGTGCGGCTGGGTTCATGTATCCCATCATTAGCACTTGGCTTGACTGGTAATCTTGAACAATCGCTGGCACTAAGCCATCTACTTTTTCCCAGTTAATACGCTCTGACAATGCGCCTACTTCTGTTTTTGATAAGCTTACGGGTTCAAAACTCATAGTCGCACCTCTACATCTTGTTGTTTTAAATACTGTTTAAGTTCACCAATATTGATGACTTGTTTGTGGAATACCGAAGCCGCAAGTGCTCCATCCACGTTGGTCTTTTTATAAGCTTCAGCAAAGTGCTCCATTGCACCAGCGCCACCAGAGGCAATCAATGGCACATTACACACTTCACGCACCATGTTTAACTGATCGATATCATAGCCGTTACGAACGCCATCTTGGTTCATCATGTTTAACACAATCTCACCTGCGCCACGCTTCTGTACTTCCTGCACCCAATCTTTGGTTTCCCATTTGGTTGCTTTAGTACGCGCTTCATCGCCTGTAAATTGGTAAACCTGATATTTACCGGTTTCTTTGTCGAAGTATGAATCGATACCGACAACGATACACTGAACGCCAAACTTATCAGCAAGGTCAGTAATCAGCTGTGGATTAGCCAATGCCGGTGAGTTGATTGACACTTTATCCGCACCAAACTCAAGAATGCGCGCTGCATCTTCTGCTGATTTAATACCACCAGCGACACAGAAAGGGATATCGATCACTTCAGCTACGCGTTTCACCCAGCTTTTATCGACCACACGGCCATCACTTGATGCGGTGATGTCATAAAATACCAATTCATCGGCGCCCTCTTCTGCATAGCGTTGTGCTAGCGGAACGATGTCACCAATAATTTCGTGGTTACGGAACTGAACGCCCTTAACCACTTGTCCGTCACGGACATCCAAACAAGGGATTATTCGCTTTGCCAACATGCAAATGCCTCCTCTGCGGTAAACTTGCCATCAAGTAGCGCACGACCCACAATCACACCCGCAACACCGCTGCCTTTAAGCGCTTCGATATCAGCTAGGCTGCCAATGCCGCCCGATGATTGGAATTGCACTTGTGGGTACTGCTTACAAAGATCAACATAGAGCTCTACGTTTGATCCTTCTAGCGTGCCGTCACGTGAAATATCGGTACACAGCACGTGTTTAAGGCCAACCGTGAGGTAGTCTTCAATCAGCGCTTCAATAGTCACACCTGAATCTTCTTGCCAACCTGAAATCGCCACTTTACGTGTGCCGCTTTCATCAATGTTGATGTCTAGAGCCAGCACGATTTTTTCCGCGCCATACTTCTCCATCCAACCTTTCACCAACTCAGGTTGCTTAACGGCTGTAGAACCAACCACAACGCGCTGTGCGCCAGCTTCTAGCAGATCAACGACATCTTGTTCGTTACGCACGCCACCACCAATCTGGATGTTCGCAGGCGTGCTAGCAAGGAGCTTAGCAATCAAGTCTAACTGACGAGCCGTTGTGTCTTTTGCGCCCGTTAAGTCAACAAGGTGCAGCCAGCCAGCGCCAGCTTGGTGGTACAGATTAAACTGCTCTGCTGGGTCTACTTTGTATTCTGTTACTTGCCCGTAGTCTCCTTGGAATAAGCGAACTACTTGGCCTTCAATTAAATCTAACGCGGGAATAATCATTTACATTCCTTATATGGCAACGTTAGCCGCTGCCTAATCCTTATTACAATTCCAAGAAGTTCTGAATCAGCTTAGAGCCAGCTTTCGAAGATCGCTCTGGGTGGAACTGAACACCATAATAATTGCCACTTTGAACCGCCGCAGTGAACGGATTACCGTAATCACATTGTGCGATTGTGTAGTCGCCCACTGGCATTGCGAAGCTATGAACAAAGTAGAAGTATTCGCCTTCTTCAATGTCTTTAAATAGCGGGTGATTAGGCGTTGCTGTTACTGTGTTCCAACCCATGTGTGGTAATGGTAAGTCGCCCGTTTCAAGTAAACGAACTTCGCCATCACACAAACCTAGGCATTCAACTAACTCATCAGCCTTTTGACCTTTCTCTTGAGACAGTTTGCCTAACAGCTGCATACCTAAACAGATACCCAGCAGAGGCTTCTCAACTTGCTTGACAAGGGTAACAAGGTCACGCTCTTGCAGGTTCTTCATTGCCTCACTTGCTGTACCTACACCGGGTAGGAATAGCTTGTCGGCAGCAAGAACAACTTCTGGTTCTTTTGAAATTTCAACTGCGTAGCCCAGACGTTCAATCGCAAACTTCACCGATGAAACGTTGGCACAACCAGTATCAATAATAACGACTTTTTGCTCTTTCATACCGAACCCTTACAGAACGCCTTTGCTGCTTGGTAACTCGTTACCTTCAACTTTGATTGCTTGGCGAAGAGTACGGCCAAACGCTTTGAACAGGCTCTCAATGATGTGGTGATCATTATTGCCATCAGAAGAAAGGTGTAGCGTGCAAGCCAATGTGTCAGTTAGAGAACGGAAGAAGTGAACCACCATCTCGGTTGAAAGATCACCCACTTGCTCACGGCTGAATTTAGCATCGAACTTCAGGTATGGGCGACCAGAAAGGTCTAACGCACACTGAGCCAAACACTCATCCATTGGTAGGCTGAAACCAAAACGGCCAATACCACGTTTGTCGCCTAGTGCATCTTTCAATGCTTGGCCTAAAGCAAGAGCGGTATCTTCTACTGTGTGGTGATCATCGATGTGCAGATCGCCTTTCACAGTCAGGTTCATTTGGAAACCACCGTGTGTCGCGATTTGATCAAGCATGTGGTCGAAGAAACCCATGCCGGTATCGATCTTGTTGCCACCGGTTTCATCAAGGTTTACTGCAACCTTGATATCTGTTTCTTTAGTGGTACGAACTACTTCAGCAATACGCGCATTAACCGTCAGATCTTTAACGATTTGTGGCCAGTTAAGCGTGCCTTCAGTTTCCGCATCCGGGCTATATTGAATACCGCGGATTGCCATGTTCTCTGCCAGTTGAAGATCCGTCATTCGGTCGCCAATCACAACAGAGTGTTGGAAATCGACTTTACCGCCTTGTAGGTACTCTTTAACCATACCCAGTTTAGGCTTACGGCAAGAGCAGTTGTCTTCGTCAAAGTGAGGGCAAATAAGCACGTCGTCAAACTTAACGCCTTGAGATTCGAAGAACTCCATCATCATATTGTGTGGTGCATCGAAATCTTCTTGTGGGTAGCTATCGGTACCTAAACCATCTTGGTTAGTGACCATTACTAAGCGGTAACCAGCATCTTGCAAAGCAAGCAGGCTAGGAATTACTCGCGGTTCGAATTTTAGCTTGTCTAAACGGTCTACTTGAAAGTCAACTGGCGGCTCAACAATTAAGGTGCCGTCACGGTCTATAAAAAGTATTTTCTGTTGTTTACTCACTTGAACTTCCTTTTAATTTTAAATCTGGTGGCCTAGCTAAAATCAAACGCTAACCCAAAATATTGGTTTCACTTGCCAGCCCAATTAATCAACTCAAACTGGCAAATGTTATTACTGGTAAGCCTTTCATTACTGATAAAAGTTACGAATGAATCCAAGTGTCTTTTCGCACTCTTCGCGGTTACCAATACTAATACGAACACAGTCTTCAATAGGTGAATTACGCAAAATAATGCCCGTATCCCAAGCCGCTTTAAATAACTCATCGCCGTTCGGGAATTTCACCAGTAAGTAGTTACCCCAGCCATCAAAAACCGTCACTTGAGGCATACCTAATAGACCCGCCTGCAAATACGCTCGGTTAGCACTTAAATCTAGAACTTGGAACTTAGCTCGCGCTAGTCCTTGCTCTGAGAGAGCTTGAACGGCAATGTCAGCAACAGGGATTGGCACAGGATAAGGAGCGATCACTTTCAACAGTACATCGATAAGCTCTTTATTCGCTAGCGTAAAGCCACAACGTAAGCCCGCCAAAGCAAAGGCCTTCGACAAGGTGCGCAGAATCGCTAGGTTTGGATATTGCTCAAGCAAATCAACGGTTGACGCTTCTGGACAAAAATCGATATACGCTTCATCCATCACCACAATCGCTTTGTCTTGTGTCATTTCAAGCAGCTTGATGATGTCTTTACGATCAACTAAATTACCGGTTGGGTTATTTGGGCTACAAACAAACACCACTTTTACGTTGTCGAGCTGAGCTTCGATAGCTGGAAGATCCAATTGCCATTCAGAAGTAAGAGGCACAACTTTACGCTCAACACCAATCGTCTCTGCACTGATTGCGTACATACCGTAAGTGGGTGGGCAGTAAAGAATAGCGTCTTCGTTCGGCTCACAGAAAGCACGAATCAGTAATTCAATACCTTCGTCAGCACCACGCGTTGTCAGAGTTTGCTCTGATTTCACGCCTGCGTATTGAGCGTAAGCATCAATCAGCTCTTTTGGCTGACATTCGCTGTAACGGTTAAGACGAGACAAGTTCAGGTTGTACTCGTTATCAAACGGAGATTCGTTGGCGTTTAGCCATACATCACCAGTACCGCCTATGCGTCTTGCAGACAAGTAAGGTGTTAGAGCCTGAACTTGTTTTCTTGCTAACTTTTCCATGCCCTACCCTTATTTCGCTTTATTTAACTTTTCAACTCGGATAGTCACAGCGCGTTTGTGTGCATCCAAACCTTCGGCTTCCGCCATTGTTACTACTGTTGGCGCTAGGCCTTTCAACCCATCAGCTGTTAGCTCCTGCACCGTCATTCGCTTAGAGAAATCAGCCAAACCTAGGCTTGAATACGTCTTGGTATAACCGTAAGTCGGAAGAACGTGGTTTGTGCCGGATGCGTAGTCACCTGCAGATTCTGGAGACCAGTCACCAAGGAAAATTGAGCCTGCATTATCTAGCAATGGCAGCAATTCACGTGGGTTCTTGGTTTGAACGATCAAGTGCTCAGGACCGTAGAAATTCGAAATCGCAATCGCTTGAGTGATCGATTCAGCAATGATGATTAAGCTTGAAGCCAATGCTTGCTGAGCGATGTTCGCACGAGACAGTTCTTTCAGTTGCTTTTGAACCGCTTCTGTTACTTGGTCTGCAACCACTGGAGATGGAGTTACCAATACTACTTGAGAGTCAGGCCCGTGTTCCGCTTGGCTCAACAAATCCGCTGCAATGAAGTCTGCATCAGCCGTTTCATCAGCAATCACTAACACTTCAGATGGGCCAGCTGGCATATCAATAGCTGCTCCGCGGAAGTCATTACTCACTTGGCGCTTTGCTTCCGTAACGTAGGCATTACCTGGGCCGAAGATCTTATCGACTTTAGCCACACTCTCGGTACCGTAAGCCATTGCTGCAACCGCTTGACCACCACCAACGTTGTAAACTTCGTCGATCTTACAAAGCTTAGCGACATACAAGATTTCATCAGCGATTGGCGGAGGTGAACAAAGCACAACCTTACGACAACCTGCGATTTGAGCAGGAACACCTAACATAAGAACCGTTGACGGTAGTGGCGCACTGCCACCGGGAATATAAAGGCCAACAGTATTAATCGCGCGCGTCACTTGCTCACACACAACACCAGGCTGTGTCTCAACCTTAATTGGCTGCGGCTTTTGAGCTTCGTGAAAGTTAGCAATGTTGCTATAAGCTTGCTCTAACGCTTGCTTCATCTCTGGTGTTAGACGAGCACACGCCTCTTCAATCTCACCCGAACTGACTCGGATAGATTCTGGAGTTACACCATCAAACTTTGCAGTCAGCTTTTTAAGCGCGGCATCGCCTTCATTTCGTACTTTTGCAATAACATCAGAAACAGTCGCTGTGATGTTTGCACCTTCAGTAATAGCTGGACGCTCTAATACCGAGTCTTGCTGTGATTCACTTAAAGATTGCCAAACAACGGTTCTCATCGTCACTACCCCATCATTTTTTCGATTGGTAATACTAGAATCGAGCTTGCACCCAACTCTTTCAGCTGTTCCATTGTTTCCCAGAACAAGTTCTCTGTACTTACTAGGTGCACGGCAACTTTGTCTTTGTCTGTAGATAGAGGAAGAACCGTTGGATCTTCAGCACCAGGCAGTAGTGCTTTGATTTGCTCTAGTTGAGAGGTTGGCGCGTGAAGCATGATGTACTTCGACTCTTTCGCTTGTTGAACACCCTGCATACGAGTCAGTAGTTTTTCAATCAGTGCGGTCTTGTCTGCGTCGAAGTCGCCAACACGTTGAATCAGTGTTGCTTTCGATTGGAAGATAGCTTCTGCTTCTTTTAGGCCGTTCGCTTCAAGCGTTGCACCTGTAGAAACTAAATCAGCGATAGCGTCTGCAAGGCCAGCGCGAGGCGCGACTTCAACCGAACCTGTTAGCATACAAGTGCTGAACTCAACACCCTGCTCGTCCATGTAGGCTTTAAGTAGTTGTGGGTAGGTTGTCGCAATACGTTTGCCCGCTAAGTCTTGTGGGCCGTTGTATTCTTCGTCTTTATTAATAGCGATTGAAAGGCGGCAACCACCGAAGTCTAAACGACGTAGTGTGCGGAACTCTGAAGGCTCTTTAAGAGCAACACGATCTAGACGAACTTCTTCTAGTTCATTTTCACCGATGAAACCAAGGTCAACTACACCATCCATGATAAGACCTGGGATGTCGTCATCACGAACGAGTAACAAGTCGATTGGCATATTTAGTGAGTGAACCACTAGGCGCTCACCCATGATATTAAATTTAACACCACATTTTTTAAGTAGGTCTTGGCACTCTTTACTTAAGCGACCTTTCTTTTGAATTGCGATTCTTAGGCGTTGTGTCTGCATTGCTGTATCCCTGTGCAAATATTTGAATTTATTGATTATTTAAAAGCGCTAAAACTAAAAAACCCTCGGGGACTTTGTCATCCCGAGGGTTTAAATCTAAATTCTTTTGACTTAACCTCCGGGAGTAATCTTGCTCCCGGGTATACGTAAATCTCCCCCGAAAGACTAGATAGGGTGATGATGGTGATGAATGTTCATTACTAATTTACGCATACTTATCAGCTCTTAGGTTGTTTGCTGTCTTGTCTCCACACTAACTAAGCTGACATCCTTTTTCAACCATTTATTCGAACTTTTTTCACGAAACTTAAAATTAAATTAACAGGCACAAAAAAGGGAGGCAAACGCCTCCCTGATAGTTTACTGATTAACTTTCAATTTTAGCTTTTGCACGTCGCCATTTTGCAGCGAGAGAAGTAAGCCAATGCAAAACATACAGCAACAAACGTTAGAGACGCTGCGCCAAATGCGATGCCAATTGAAGATGTCATACCTAGAGTGATGAAACCAATGCACGATACGAACGCTACAGACAACGCGTATGGAAGCTGAGTCGAGACGTGGTCGATGTGGTTACAACGAGCACCAGTAGAAGACAGAATCGTCGTATCTGAGATTGGAGAACAGTGGTCACCAAATACTGCACCCGCTAAAACCGCACTTAGCATTGGAAGAATCAGTGCGATATCCGATGCTGCAGCCATATCACCCGCGATTGGTAGCATGATACCGAACGTACCCCAAGATGTACCTGTAGAGAACGCCATAACGCCCGCTAGAAGGAACAACATAACCGGTAACCAGTGGTAATCAATGCTGCCTGTTACTAGAGACGATAGGTAAGAACCCGTTTTCATGTCGCCGATAACAGAACCGATAGTCCATGCAAACACAAGAATCAGAATCGCGCCAAACATAGAGCTAGCACCGATCCACATTGTTCTTGCGATATCAGTCATAGATAGCTTTTGCTTGAATACTGTCGCTAGAGCTACTAGTAAGCCAATAACACCACCGTAAACAAGAGACTTACCTACATCCGTGTTTTCGAATGCGCCTAGAAGGTTGAATGCTTGGCCATCAGCAGCCAGCGCTTGGCCGCCTGTGTAAAGCATTGCAGCCACTGTCGCTACAATTAGCGATACGATTGGCATAACAAGATCAGAAACTGAACCGTTTTCGCTCTCTTCGATATCCAACTCTTCGTTTAGATCGTGAGCTTGCTTTTGATCGTTGTCACCTTCAAAGCCACGGCCTTGAGATGCTTCGATCTCATGCTCACGCATCTTACCAACGTCTAGACCGAACCATGCTACTGCGAACACCATTAGTAGTGCGAATACAGCGTAGAAGTTCATTGGGATAAGACGAACGTAAGCACCCAGTGCAGAATACTCTGTCACACCGTGTGTCACTAAGATGCCACCAATGATCGTGATGATGTAAGCACCCCAGCTAGAAGCAGGCATGATCACACACATAGGAGCCGCAGTTGAATCTAGGATATAAGCAAGCTTAGCGCGAGATACATAGAAGCGGTCTGTTACAGGACGAGAGATAGCACCAACCGCTAGGCTGTTAAAGTAGTCATCAACAAAGATGAATACACCTAAGAAAGCAGCAAGTAGTTTTGAACCACGTTTACTCTTAACGCGAGACTGTGCCCACTCCGCGAATGCGCGAGTACCGCCAGACAGTGTTAATAATGCCGTTGTCATTCCAAGAATAATTAGGAATGCAATGATGCTCATGTTCCAAGTGTTGATGCCACCATCTTCGATGAAAACACCAGATGCTTTAGTAAACACGTAGCTAGCTGCGTTACCTACTGAGTAATCAGCAAGTAGAATCGCACCCATGATGATACCGACACCCAAAGAAACCAATACACGGCGGGTAACAATAGCAAGGCTCAAAGCCACAAGGGGCGGAAGCAAAGATAAAGGTGATGTTGCAAAATCTATTAAATTCATGATCTTCAAAAACCAGTTTTTTATTTGGCTAGAGATCTACTGCAGACAAACTTGATACGGCTGACCAAGCTCATGTTGAACTAAGCGAAAGGGAAGTGAACACTTCACCCAACCCTACAGTAGCGCTCCATAGTTTAAAATTAAGACTATGGCAGTGTTGTACCTATTGAGCACAACCCCAGCAAATTGCTTAGATATACAATTTACTTCGGCAATTACACCTTTCATTCCCGTTCATTGGCATCACCCCAACGGAAGTTACTTTTTATAATTGCACCTCTACGTGCGATAACATTATTAACCGTGTAAACCAGAGTTTAACAACAAATTAACCAACACCTCGCATCAGGTAGCCGCAATTGTACTCATCAAGAGCAACAATGCAACATATCATTCCGAGAAAAATAGCTTTTTGTTAATGAACTAATCAATAGAAGAATAGTCTACATAAGTTCACTACTCCACCTGTCACATATCATTTTTTAAGATATTCTTAATAATTATTATAAATTCAATAGAAATACTGCTCTGAATTTTCAACTATTCATCTCACTTTTATATTTAAATATGTAATAGAAGAAATACTATTTGTTTTATTCCTAGGCTCTGTTTATTATTAGGAAGATTATTTAGTTTACCTTGATGGAAAATATCATGTCTGAATTAACAAAAACTCTATTAAATATCCGCAGCCTTCGTGCGTTCTCACGTGAATTAACTCTTGAGCAACTTGAAGAAGCGCTAGACAAGCTGACTATTGTTGTACAAGAGCGTCAAGAGTCTGAAGCTGAAGAGCGTGCTGCTAAAGCAGAGCAAGAAGCTAAGCTTTCTGCTATTGCTGAACAAATTGCAAAAGACGGAATTGATGTTGCCGATCTTATTGCTGCACTTTCTGGTGAAGCAAAATCTAAAACAACAAAAGCTAAACGCGCTCCTCGCCCAGCGAAATACAAATACGTAGACGCAAACGGCGACGAGAAGACTTGGACAGGTCAAGGCCGTACGCCTTCAGCTATCCAAGAACAGCTAGATGCTGGTAAATCTCTAGAAGAGTTTGCTATCTAAACATTTAGTTTACTTAGTGAGTAATCAATTACACGCTAAGCGATAGAATTAATATTTAAGTCGACCAAAGTATTATTTACGACTTCAATATATTCAGAAACAAAAAAGGCTCCTTTCGGAGCCTTTTTTATATTTGTACTATCAGTATTAGAAACCAACTGATACTGATAGTACTACTGATTAAAGAAAGTAACTTATCTTTCCCAATACGCTTCTTCTAGGCTATCTTCTCTTTCAGGAAGGCCACGAGATAAACGTGGAGAGTGTTGAACCAACACTTCATAGCTAGCACGGTTAGAATATTTACAAACTTGTGAGAACGAAGAGTACGTCAAGAATGAATGTTGGTGTTTACTTGAGTTTGGCACGTTTTCTTTGTGGTACTTATTAGCTGCCATATCATGTAATAAAGCTGATAACGCAGCATCACCTGCACCATTGGTATTTTTGATCTTTTCTGGTCCACCCATGTATGGCGCAATGTGCGAATACACTTTAGTTGGGTTTTCACATAAATCTTTATGCGCAGGACGGCTAAATTCAAAACGGTTGAATTCCGCAATTGAACCTGGAAGTAAAGGCAGTGACGTTTCACGCTTAGCTGCATCTTCTGTATAACCAGCCATAAATAGGCCAACAGGTCCCGCAGTACATAGAACAAGGTCTACCCAGTCTAGCGCTTTATCTGATGCAGCCAGTGGATCGCTTTCACCCGTTAACGCTTCAGCTTCGTCTTCATTCATTGCAACAACCGTTACGTGTTGCTCAAGGAAATCTTTCCAGAATTCTGGATCATCTTGAATAACGAACTTAGTACCTAGTGTAAGAACGACTGGCACATCGTATTTCTTCGCGTATTCGATCGCTTTCATTGTTGCTTCAGGCATCGGGTCGCCTGGCTTACAGCGAACTAAATAAGCCGTTAAAACTAAAGCAGAAGCACTTTTGAAGATTTTTTCAGGAATGCTTTCTGGTTTTAATTGGTTCATTTGTCCTTCGCTAATTGCGAAAGTACGTTCACCGTCTTCTGTAATTAATGCAAAGCAGCGACCAATTGCGCCATCTACCCCTTGTAAATGGTTCAGATCCATTCTGCTTGATGTATTACATAAATAGCGATAACCGTAACTACCAATCTTAATATCTTGGCTCATTACACCTAACAGTGTAGAACGGTCATCCGCTAGCACTGAATAGTTGTGTAATGTGTTACCAATTGTGCCACCAGCGTATTCATTGGTAATCAGGCACTGCTCTTTTAATTCTTGATACAAAGATTCAGCGGCTGCGTCGCCAATAACCAGTGAATGTCCCTTGCTCAAACCATACTTCTCAATAAGTTCAGAACTCACCTTTGCTTCAATATCCACCAATGTTTGGTCAATACCGATAATATGAGTGCGTGACATTCTTTTACTGCTTTGAGCTTGGCTCACTAGAGGATCACGAGCGTGAACCGGAAAGTAGTGCTTTGATTTACGTTGTCCAGGGAATTTCATAGGGCTAGTCTAAGTCAAGGGGAAATAGGTGGCGGATTCTACCGCGCTATATTTAACGCGGCAATCTTTCAAACTATAGCAAACGTTTGCTGAAGGTTTTTTTTATTCGCCTTCCATAAAGCTTAAATCAGGCAGCATGCCCAAATGCTCTGCGTAACGTTTTTGATTAAACTCCGCGCCGTTTTTCATAACGTCAAATACTTCAATTGCCAGTGCACATGCCATAGCCGCAATTGCTTCTTCACGTGGAGTGCCTGTCATCATTAAACGCATCAACGTCTCTTTCACTTTCACTGGTTCGCCATCTTCAAGCTGGTTCTCGATGATCTCAATCAGCTCTTCTTCTTGCATAAATTCATTTTGTTCAGACATTTTTTTATCTCAGGTCTTGGATTTCGAGCGACTATGCCACATATACTTCTGACATCATAGCGACTCACCTCGCTCTCATGCGATTCTCTAACAAAGTCAGCGCACTATTTGTGCAAATGAAACTGTGATTCCGGTCTCGGATCTGTCACGGCGTTTCTCTTTCTGTTAGAATCTGCGACCAAGTAATAGTAACGGTGTTTAGACATGTCAGATATCAGCTCTGGAAACAGCGAAAAGAAAGTAATTGTCGGTATGTCCGGCGGTGTAGATTCGTCAGTATCGGCGTATCTTCTTCAGCAACAAGGCTATCAGGTAGAAGGCCTTTTCATGAAAAACTGGGAAGAAGACGATAACGAAGAATACTGCACGGCAGCTGAAGATCTTGCTGATGCTCAAGCGGTATGTGACAAACTAGGTATCCACCTTCACACTATCAACTTTGCTGCAGAATACTGGGACAACGTATTCGAATACTTCCTTGAAGAGTACAAAGCAGGTCGTACACCTAACCCAGATATTCTTTGTAACAAAGAAATCAAATTTAAAGCATTCTTAGAGTTTGCGGATGAAGTGCTAGACGCAGACTACATTGCGATGGGTCACTACGTTCGTCGTACTTTCCCAACTCAAGAAGAGCTTGATGCTGGCGTAAAACCAGAAATGCTACGCGGTCTAGACAGCAACAAAGACCAAAGTTATTTCCTATACACGCTAAGCTCAGATCAAGTGGCACGCAGCCTATTCCCTGTCGGTGAATTAGAGAAGCCAGAAGTGCGACGTATTGCTGAAGAGCAAGACTTGATCACAGCTAAGAAGAAAGATTCAACAGGCATCTGCTTTATCGGTGAGCGCAAGTTCACTGAGTTCCTAGGCAAATACCTACCAGCACAACCGGGTAACATCGAAACACCTGAAGGCCAAGTGATTGGTCAACACCAAGGTTTGATGTACCACACGCTAGGTCAGCGTAAAGGCCTTCATATTGGCGGCACTAAAGGTGGTGGCGGTAACGAAGAACCATGGTTTGTTGGTGAAAAAGACCTTAAGCGTAATGTACTTATCGCAGTACAAGGTAAAGACCACCCTCTTCTGAAATCAGAAGGCTTGATCGCATCTCAACTTCATTGGGTAAATCGCACACCAATTACTGAAGTTATGACATGCACGGTAAAAACACGTTACCGTCAAACAGATATTCCTTGTACAATCATCCCAATTGATGATGAGAACATTAAGGTTATTTTTGATGAGCCACAAATCGCAGTGACCCCAGGTCAATCTGCAGTGTTCTACCAAGGCGAAGTATGTCTTGGTGGTGGTATCATCGAAAAGCGCATCTAATCAATCAAACGACAAACAATAGAAGACAACTAGGAGTTACTACGTGGCTAATACACTTTATGACCGTACTATTGCTTTCGCCGGAATTTGCCAAGCTGTGGCTTTGGTTCAACAAGTAGCGAAAGACGGCCATTGTGATAAAGATGCCTTTGAAGCTTCACTCAGTGCCATTTTAAATACCAACCCATCGAATACCGTGGGCGTATTTGGACGTGAAGCGAACCTAAAGCTTGGCCTTGAGTGCTTAGTAAAAGGTATCGATAGTACTCCAGCAGGTAGCGATATCACGCGTTACATCATCAGCTTGATGGCGCTTGAGCGTAAGCTGTCTTCTCGCAACGACTCTATGTCTCAGCTTGGTGACCGCATTCAAACTGCAGAGCGCCAAACTGAACACTTTGATCTGTTTGACGAGCAAATGATCAGCAACCTTGCAAGTATCTACCTTGATGTCGTCAGCCCTATCGGCCCTCGCATTCAGGTTTCTGGTACTCCGTCTGTACTTCAGCAGACATCGAGCCAACATAAGGTTCGCGCACTGCTTCTATCAGGGATTCGAAGCGCTGTGTTATGGCGTCAAGTTGGCGGTAAACGTCGCCACCTTATCTTCGGTCGTAAGAAGATGATCGAGCAGGCTCAAATCCTACTAGCTCGAATGTAGTTTATTAGCTCGCGCCTCGTCGCGAGCTTGTTTTTTGTATCAACACAACTCTCACGCAAACGATTGCGCAATGTGCGTGACAATTGAGATTGTTACTGGTATAAACCTCTCAAAATTTAGAAAACTCAATTCAGGAGAACACCATGGAACTGTCAGCATTGACTGCTGTTTCACCAGTAGACGGCCGTTACGGAAGTAAGACTATTGCATTACGCAGCATCTTTAGTGAGTTTGGACTACTAAAGTACCGCTCTATCGTTGAAATTCGTTGGTTACAAAAGCTTGCAGCAACTGATGCAATCAAAGAAGTACCAGCGTTCAGTGCAGAAGCTAACCAGTTTCTTGATGAACTAGCCGCTAACTTCAGCGAAGAAGATGCTCTACGTATCAAAGAGATCGAGCGCACGACTAACCACGACGTTAAAGCGGTTGAGTACTTCTTGAAAGAGAAAGTTGCTGGCGTTCCTGAACTTCACGCTGTAAACGAATTTATTCACTTTGCATGTACTTCTGAAGACATCAACAACACCTCTCACGCGCTTATGCTTAAAGAAGCTCGTGACACAGTGATTCTTCCAGAAATCCGTAACGTAATTGATGCTATCAAAGCACTTGCGAACGAGTACCGTGATATTCCATTACTGTCTCGTACACACGGTCAGCCAGCTTCTCCTTCTACTATGGGTAAAGAGATGGCTAACGTTGCGTACCGTATGGAACGTCAATACAAGCAAATCGAAAACGTTGAGATCCTAGCGAAAATCAACGGTGCTGTAGGTAACTACAACGCACACCTTTCTGCATACCCAGAAGTTGAATGGCACCAGTTTAGCGAAGAGTTCATCACTGAATCTCTTGGCGTAACTTGGAACCCGTACACAACTCAAATCGAACCTCACGATTACATCGCTGAGCTATTCGATGCAATTGCTCGTTTCAACACTATCCTTCTAGACTTCGACCGTGACGTTTGGGGCTACATCGCTCTTGGTCACTTCAAGCAGAAGACTATTGCTGGCGAAATCGGTTCTTCGACAATGCCGCATAAAGTTAACCCAATTGACTTCGAAAACTCTGAAGGCAACCTTGGTCTAGCGAACGCAGTATTCAGCCACCTTGCACAAAAACTTCCAGTTTCTCGCTGGCAGCGTGACCTTACTGACTCTACGGTTCTTCGTAACCTAGGTGTGGGTGTTGGCTACGCAATCATTGCATACACTTCGACTCTGAAAGGTATTAGCAAGCTTGAAGTTAACCGCGCTGCGCTACTTGCTGAACTAGACAAGAACTGGGAAGTATTGGCTGAACCAGTACAAACAGTAATGCGTCGTTACGGCATCGAAAAACCATACGAGAAGCTAAAAGAGCTAACTCGTGGTAAACGTGTAGATGGCGAAGGCATGCGTGCATTCATCGATGGTCTTGAGATCCCTGAAGACGAGAAAGTTCGCCTGAAAGAGATGACTCCAGCGAACTACATCGGCCAAGCAATCGAGCTAACTGACAAACTGTAAGGTTCGAATTTCGAATCACAGAATAGACTAAGGCTTCCCATGTGGAAGCCTTTTTGTTGAGCGGAACAAAGTGTATTGAGCACAAGAGACGTCAGCAAAATAATACAAAGCAACCCAGTATCATTACCCTACTCATCTCAATCCGTGCGATATCAACCAATCAATATCGTAATGCTTCATCACCAGTAACCCTCTATCGCCAGACACCTATTCCTCGAATACTTACTGTCTTAGATGCCAAGATCAAAAAAGACCTCCCGAAGGAAGCCTTTCAAATGTATCTTGTCGATTAGCGACTGAAGAATACGTAGCGATTACATGTTACGTAGAGAAGCAATACGCTTGTCTAGCGGCGGGTGGCTCATTAGAAGCTCTGTTAGAGACTTCTTACCGTTGATACCAAATGCCATCATAGAACCTTCTAGTTGTGGCTCATGGCTCACCTTTAGGCGCTCTAGCGCTGCAATCATCTTCTCTTTACCTACTAGGTTCGCTGCACCTGCATCGGCATGGAATTCACGATGACGGCTGTACCACATCGTAATGAAGCTTGCTAAGAAACCAAATACCAATTCCAACACCATAGACACACCGAAGTACACCATCATGTTGCTGCCACCCTCTTCTTCATTGTCATTCGACGCAACAATATTCGCAATGAAACGAGATAGGAAGATAACGAACGTGTTCACAACACCCTGCATTAGAGTCATTGTCACCATATCACCATTCGCAATGTGGCTAACTTCGTGAGCTAATACCGCTTCAGCTTCGTCACGCGTCATGTTGTGTAGCAGGCCCGTTGATACTGCGACCAATGAATCGTCACGCTTAGCACCTGTAGCAAATGCGTTGATATCTGGCGAGTCGTAGATCGCCACTGTTGGCATACCAATACCAACTTGTTGAGATTGACGGCTTACCGTCTCCATCAACCAATGTTCTGTTTCGTTACGTGGGCTTTCAATGACCATGCCGCCTACAGAGCGTAGCGCCATTTTCTTCGACATCATTAATGAAATGAATGAGCCGCCAAAACCAAATACCGCAGCCATCACCAATAAGCCTGATAGGCTACCGGGTTGCATACCTGTGACTGCGTATACAATATTAAGAACAACACTTAGTACCAATACAACCGCTAGGTTGGTTGCAAGGAACAACATTACTCGCTTCATTACTTATCTCCGCATGAAAGCTGTTTTTATAAAACTTATTGTTATAGACAAGGCAGACAGCAATAGATTCCAACCTTGAAGACTTATACTTACTTATACATATAGTCTTAGATTAAGAAAACAAGGTTAAGCATTAAATTGCAACATTTGATTACGAGATTATAGCTGAGTTAATCACGGTCTATTAGACCTAAGTCGTATGGTGTCGATATAACAATCCGTTTACAGTGACTTCAGATGATTTATTGGCTAGTCCATGTACAAAAAGGGAACGATCATGGTTGAAGGTACTAACACTCAAATGGCTATCGATTTACTGTGCTGTCACCTAGGGATTACTGAAGAAGAAGCGAAAAAGCAGATCGGTATTCTTACGCCAGAAGCAGCGCAAGCAAACATCACAGAAACTCAGCAAGCTTTAATGGGACTGACTAAAGAACATTAGTTCTAAGCTTGTTTATTAAAAGACCGGTTGTTTATCAACTCAAGGTCTAAAGGCTTAAAATAGCAAAAGGGCTGCAATCGCAGCCCTTTTCTTATTTAGTACATAACGTGGTAATTAAAGCGCAAGCAAAGGCTGCACATCAATGTACTTACCAATGTTTTTAGACTTCGCTTTTGGGACGTAAGGGATTTCACCTAACTTAGGTGCACCTAACTTATCTTCAAGCATCGCAATAATATCTGCGTAGTGCTCAGTACCTGGATTGATACGGTTTGCGACCCAACCTACTAGGTTTAGGCCATCAGCACGAATCGCTTCTGCCGTTAATAGAGCGTGGCTCAAACAACCAAGTTTAATACCCACAGTCAGTACCACTGGCAGTTGCTCTTTTTTAACCCAGCTAGAAAGATATTCATCGTCTGAAACCGGGACTCGCCAACCACCAGCACCTTCAACTAACACGATGTCAGAGTTTTTCTTATGCTCTTCTAGCTTCGCTGATAATACCGCCTCATCAATTACAACACCATCATGCTTAGCAGCGATGTGAGGCGATGATGGTAGCAACAACGCGTATGGATTGACGTCTTCGTAAGCAATGTCTTGCGTCGCCGCTTCTTGAAGATGCAGTGCATCACTATTACGTAGTCCTTCAGGGGATTTTTCACTCCCTGCAGCAACTGGCTTGTAACCAATTGTTGATAAATCTTGTGCGGCCAAAGCTTGAAGAATCGCTTTTGAAACCACAGTTTTTCCCACTTCGGTATCCGTACCTGCAATGAATAATGCATCAATCATAATTGAATAACCCCTAAACAAACTTGATATGTTGCTGGTAAGAAACCTTGATGGTTCTTAAACTCTCGATATTCCCGATCAACAAGCTGCAACATGCGACGACTTGTTAAACCTTGTGAGCGACCACTTACGTGATTAGCGCCGATACCTTTAAGGTCGCGCATCAGTTCAAACGCAGTGTCGTACCAAACGGTGATGGTGGGCAAGTCTAGTTGATGAACGGTACAGCTAGATTGCGCTAACGCAATTTTTACCTTATTGATTGTAATAAAATGGTTAACGTGTTGATGTGCGTCAATTTTGGACCACGACTTTTTCAGTTCAAACAGCGACCCATCAAGCAAAGTTGAGAAAATAACACGCCCACCAGCCGCTGTAACACGCTTCATCTCTCTCAAAGGCGACGACAAATCGTCACACCATTGCAACGCAAGGCTAGAGAAAACGATGTCAAAGCACCCATCTTCAAACGGCAATTGTTCGGCATCGGCTTGTTGATATAAAGATACAGATGCACCACACCGCTTCTCTGCTGTTGCTAGCATTCCAACAGAAAGATCAGCGCAAACCACTTCGGCGCCTCGTTTTACAAGTTGCTCGGAGAAATAGCCAGTACCACAACCTAGATCCAGCACCTTAAAGCCTGACAGATCGCTGGGTAATTTATCCAGTAATCGGTGGCCAACATCGCGTTGAAATTCAGCGTGTTTGTCATAGGTTGTTGCCGCTTTACCAAAGGCTTCGGCAATCGCACTCTTATCTTGGCCAACGTAATTATGCACTACTGCTTCTTGTGACATTTACTGAGCCTCATTGTTTATTTCGATGTGAGTTTCGCTATTCGATTCAAAGCTTGATTCACTTGATTGAACATTTCTTTCGACTGCTTGACGTAACGAACGGGTTAACTGAAGAATCTGCTTTTGAGTGTGATTGGCGGTTAATGTAATACGCAGACGAGCCGTCCCGGTCGGAACCGTGGGTGGCCTAATTGCAGTGACCCAAACTTGGTTGCGCTTTAATTCTTCTGCAACGGAGAGCGCAGCCTGAGCCTCACCGATCACAAATGGCTTAATCGGAGTCTGAGTATCCACAAAGCCTTTCAAGCCGCTCACCTGCTCTGCATAGAGAGACCCTAACTCAGTCAGCTTTTCTCGGCGCCACTCTTGAGTTTGAGTCATCTTACAGGCATGAGATAAAGCCACCGCTTGTGAAGGTGGCATCGCCGTCGAGTACACATGATGACGAGCAAACTGAGTTAAGTAATCACCCACTTCTGACGAACAAAGAATCGCAGCACCAGAAACGCCAAATGCTTTGCCAAAGGTCACCACCAAAATATCGGGGGAGATTTGTGCTGCACTGCAACTCCCAGCTCCTTTATCACCTAATACGCCGATACCGTGGGCATCATCAACCGCCAACCAACTGTCGTATTGATGAGTCAGGTTAGATATCTGGCTGAGAGGCGCTTGATCGCCGTCCATGCTGAATACGCCCTCAGTGACGACCAAGGATTGTAGAGATCGGCTTAATAGAGACTCTAGATGCTGCGTGTCGTTGTGTTTAAAGCGTTTCATGGTTGCATGAGAAAGCATCCCCGCTTCCATCAAAGAGGCGTGATTAAGCTTGTCTTGCAGCAGAGAGTCGTCTTTTTCGAGCAGAGAAAACAACAAGGCTTGGTTCGCACTGAAACCAGAACTAAAGAGAATCGCACGTTCAAAGCCCAACCATTCACACAGCTGAGCTTCTAAATTTCTATGAGCAGGACTAAAACCCGTGACCAATGGCGATGCCGCACTGCCAGCACCATAAAGGGAAAGCCCCGCTTGCCACGCCTCTACCAATTCAGGGTCGTTCGCCAAGCCTAGGTAATCATTACTCGAAAAATTAATAAAGCGAGAACCTTCGCAATTAAGCAAAGGACCATTACTGTTTTCGAGCACTTTAAGTTGACGAGTTAGCCCCTGCTCACGGCGTTGAACAAGGGCATCTTTGATACGGGATTTAAACAGTGGCATCGTAGAACATGTCATCTTTCGTTGGACGAGCAGCAACGCGCTCCACTACTTGATCTAACAGTTCGTTTTCTTGAATTTCATCAGGCTTCTGAGCCACTTGTTGGCTGTTGATGCCTAACTTCTTAAACAGCTGCATGTCCGTGTCTTCATCTGGGTTTGGCGTAGTCAGTAGCTTACAACCGTAGAAGATAGAGTTCGCGCCAGCCATGAAGCACATTGCCTGCATCTGTTCATTCATATTCTCGCGACCTGCAGATAGACGAACCGCTGACATTGGCATCATGATACGAGCAATCGCAATCAACTTAATGAAGTCAAAAGATTCAACATCATCGACGTTTTCCATCGGTGTGCCTTTCACTTTCACGAGCATGTTGATTGGCACACTCTCAGGGTGTACCGGAAGGTTCGCTAGCTCTACCAGCAGGCCTGCACGGTCATTGGTACTTTCGCCCATACCAATAATGCCACCAGAACAGATCTTCATACCGGCATCACGTACGTGAGATAGCGTATCTAAACGATCTTGGTAAGTACGAGTGGTGATGATGCTGCCGTAAAACTCGGGAGACGTATCAAGGTTATGGTTGTAGTAATCCAAGCCTGCATCCGCTAACTCGCCAGCTTGATCAGGGGTTAACATGCCTAGTGTCATACAGGTTTCTAGACCCATACCTTTCACACCTTTGATCATATCAGTCAAGTGAGGCATATCGCGTTCTTTCGGGTTTTTCCACGCCGCGCCCATACAGAAACGAGTCGAGCCCGCGTTCTTGGCTTTTTGCGCCGCATCCAAAACACGCTCTACTTCCATTAGGCGTTCTTTGTCGACATCCGTTCGGTAGTGAGCACTTTGAGGACAATACTTACAGTCTTCAGGACAAGCACCGGTCTTAATCGATAGAAGCGTACTCACCTGCACGTGGTTGTGCTCTTGGTACTGTCTATGAACCACTTGAGCTTCAAACATTAAATCCATAAACGGTTTTTCAAGCAGCGCTGTTACTTCAGCAACTGTCCAGTCATGACGAACTTCCACGTGTCGATCCTTTTTTATTATTTGATGTTTCATCTCTATCAATAGAGATTGCATTTATGCTTGGCTAGTCTACCGACAAGCTTTAGACTGTCAACACATTGATAATATCAAAAGTTTACATATGGTTGTTTTTTAACCACACCAAAAATGGAAGTTACTATGGATCTCGCCTTTGATCGCCAGCATATCTGGCATCCCTACACATCAACGTTAACACCTCTGACCTGCTATCCAGTCACCAACGCAGACGGTGTTCACCTAGAATTAGAAGGCGGAAAACGAATTATTGATGGTATGTCATCTTGGTGGTCAACCATCCACGGCTACAATCACCCTGAGCTAAATGCTGCGGCTCACAGTCAAATCGATAAGGTTTCACACGTTATGTTTGGTGGTATCACCCACCAGCCCGCTATCGATCTATGTAAGAAGCTTTTGAATCTCGCGCCAAGTAATCTTGAGCATGTATTTTTGGCCGATTCAGGTTCAGTAGCCGTAGAAGTTAGCCTAAAAATGGCACTGCAATATTGGCACGCTAAAGGACAACCTCGTTCAAAGTTCCTCACACTAAGAGATGGCTACCACGGTGATACCTTTGCGGCGATGTCAGTGACCGACCCTGACAACTCGATGCACAGCCTCTACAAAGGCTTTTTGCCGGAACATATTTTCGCTGATTCGCCAAAAACAGGCTTTTGGGATGAGTGGAACTCAAGTGACATCGATAGTTTTCGAGAAAAGCTGGCAGCACACCATCAAGAAGTCGCAGCGGTGATCTTAGAGCCTATCGTTCAAGGGGCTGGCGGCATGCGCATCTACCACCCTGAGTTCCTAAAACAAGTTCGCTTGCTGTGTCATGAATTCAACGTATTGCTGATCTTGGATGAGATTGCGACCGGATTTGGCCGCACAGGGGAACTGTTCGCTTGTGAGCATGCCGATGTTCAACCGGACATATTATGCGTAGGCAAAGCTTTAACTGGTGGCTATATGACATTGTCAGCGACGCTTGCGAGTAAGGAAGTTGCTGACACGGTATGTGGCGGTGAAGCAGGCTGCTTTATGCATGGGCCAACCTTTATGGGCAACCCATTGGCTTGCGCAGTCGGTGCGGCAAGTTTATCCATCATCGAGCAAGGCCATTGGAAAAATCAGACTCAACAGATTGAACAGCTCTTTTCTGAGTTGTTACCACCGTTGCGAGAACATGAACTGGTTAAAGACGTGCGTTGGTTAGGCGCTATTGGCGTCGTTGAAACTCACACACCCGTCGATATGGAAGCCATTCAAGCTCACTTTGTAGAGCAAGGCGTTTGGATCCGTCCGTTTGGTAAGCTAATTTATATGATGCCTCCGTTTATTATCAAACCACAACATATTGAGCAATTGGTCGCTGCTATCGACACTGCATTACAAAATACTCATTGCTTTAAATAAGGCGTTTATTGCTCTAAACAAGAGCGACGATTATTTCTATATATCTTCATTAATAAATCATTTAATTAATCGAGTAGGAGGAGGCCTCACGGCCTCCGTCCTCTCACACCACCGTAC
>NZ_JBFSSD010000059.1:0-32049 GCF_041466145.1 Vibrio sp. 10N.239.312.D08
GCTTGTACGGTGGTGTGAGAGGACGGAGGCCGTGAGGCCTCCTCCTACTCGATTGGTGTCGCTAGTTCAATGAGAGTGAGCGGAAGGAAGAGTAGAATGAATCTCAGAGACAAAAAAGACCGCACGAGGCGGTCTTTATAAAAGTGAGCGTAGGACTGTTTAACTACAGAACCTAATTACAGAACCATGGCTGCAATCCAACCGAATACGATCAGTGGGATGTTGTAGTGCAGGAACGTCGGTACTACGGTTTCCCATACGTGCTCGTGTTGACCATCAGCATTTAGACCAGACGTTGGACCTAATGTTGAGTCAGAAGCCGGAGAGCCCGCATCACCAAGTGCAGCAGCTGTACCTACTAGAGCGATTGTTGCCATTGGCGAGAAGCCAAATGCTGCTGCTAGTGGAACGTAGATAGTTGCAAGGATTGGAATCGTAGAGAACGAAGAACCAATGCCCATAGTAACCAATAGACCAACAATTAGCATAAGTAGTGCTGCTAGAGGCTTGTTGTCGCCGATGCTTGTTGAAAGTGCTTCAACCAAAGATTCAACGCCACCTGTTTGCTTCATAACTGCCGCGAAACCTGCTGCTGCAATCATGATGAAACCGATCATTGCCATCATGTGAACGCCCTTGGTGAAGACATCTTGTGTCTCTTTCCAAGCAATAACGCCACCGAAGGTAAATACCATGAAACCCGCTAGAGCACCGATGATCATAGAGCCAGTCGATAGTTGAACTGTTAGCGCTGCTACGATACCAGCTGCTGCTACTAGGATGTGCTTCTTGTTGATCTCTTTCACTTCTGTTGAAACAACAGTGTGAGAGGTTTCTTTGTATTGGCGAGGCTTACGGTAAGTAAAGAATACTGCAGTAAGAAGACCGAAGATCATGCCCGCAGCGGGTAACAACATCGCCATTGGCACTTGGCTTGCTACTACGTTTTCAAGACCATTGTCGTGAAGGTTTTTAAGCAGAATGTTGTTTAGGAAGATGCCACCAAAACCAATCGGTAGCACCATGTAAGGTGTAATCAGACCAAAAGTCAGCACACACGCAACTAGACGACGGTCTAGGTTCATTTTTGCGAATACGCCTAGTAGAGGTGGGATTAAGATTGGGATGAAGGCGATATGTACCGGAATCACGTTTTGCGAAGACATGGTCACTAAGATCAACGACGCAAGCATGCCGTATTTAAGACCAGTCGATGCTGCACTGTTCTCTTTGCCGTGAATGCGTTTGATAACACTTTGAGCAAGGAGATCTGTGATACCAGAACGTGAGATAGCAACAGCGAATGTACCAAGCATAGCGTAGCTAAGTGCAATCGTTGCACCGCCGCCTAATCCACTTTCGAAAGCCGCGACTGCGTCGTTCAAGCTCATACCAGAGGCTACGCCACCGATAATTGCACTGAACGTCAGAGCAACGACTACGTTTACGCGCATCAAAGCTAAAACAAGCATGATGCAAACTGAAATTACAACAGGATTCATATTATTCTCGGGATGTTGTGTTTTTTATGAAGGCAATACGAAAAAACGTTTACCGACTCTATTTTTTATTCTTCGTCAACAAGAGGCCAACCACCAAGGGCTTTCCATTTGTTTACAATGCCGCAAAATAACTCTGTGGTTTTTTGCGTATCATACAAAGCAGAGTGTGCTTCTTTGTTGTCAAATTCCATCCCTGCAGTGCGGCAAGCTTTAGCCAAAACGGTTTGACCGTAGGCAAGACCACTAAGAGCTGCAGTGTCAAAAGTAGCAAATGGATGGAAAGGGACGCGTTTAAGCTTACAGCGCTCACTTGCCGCATTAACGAAGTTCAAATCGAATGTAGCGTTGTGAGCAACCATGATTGCGCGACTGCAATCTGAAGCTTTTTGTTCTTTTCTCACTAGCTTGTAGATTTCTTTAAGGGCTTCTTGTTCCGACACAGCACCACGTAATGGGCTAAATGGGTCTTTAATTCCGTTAAAGTCTAATGCTGCCTGCTCTATATTTGCGCCTTCAAAAGGCTCAATGTGAAAATGAAGCGTTGATGCAGGGTGCAGATCTCCGTTCTCATCCATTTTTAATGTAATGGCACAGATTTCTAATAATGCATCGGTTTCAGCGTTAAACCCTGCGGTTTCCACGTCGATGACCACTGGAAAATAGCCGCGAAAGCGTTTTTTTAGGGTCAGAGCTTCGTTTTCTACAGTCATGTTAGCCCAAATAAGTGTGATTAAGGCTGCATTATTGCAGATAATAGCAGTGATAAAAACTAGGGAAGGGCAATAAATCATAAATTACCTAACCCATTACGGCTTGATAATTGCATATTTAAACGTGAGAGAAAAATGCGGCAATTGGCTGCATTGTTAAACGAATTGCTTAAGAGATACTCCACTTTATGAAGAAACAACTCATAACAGGTTCAATGCTATTTTCGCTACTTGTGTCGTCATCGGTCATGGCACAAGAAAAGCGTTACGGAGCATCTCCTCAACAGTCGACATGGGAGATGGTGGCCAACACGCCACTAGAATGTCGCTTGGTTCACCCAATTCCAAACTTTGGTGATGCTGAGTTCTCATCTCGCGCGAGTAAAAAAATCATTTTGGACTTTGAGCTTAAAATGCGTCGCCCAATGGGTGCGACGCGTAATGTCAGCTTGATTTCGATGCCGCCACCTTGGCGTCCGGGTGAAAGTGCTGATCGCATGACAACCATTAAGTTCTTCCAACAATTTGATGGCTATGTCGGTGGTCAAACAGCTTGGGGCATCTTGAGTGAGTTGGAGAAAGGGCGTTATCCGACATTCAGCTACCAAGAGTGGCAGAGCCGAGATCAACGTATCGAAGTGTCGTTGTCGTCAGTGCTATTCCAAGAAAAATACAATGTGTTCAGTGACTGTGTTGCTAATCTGCTGCCTTACAGCTTTGAAGATATCTCTTTCACTATTTTGCATTACGACCGCAACAGCGACCAGCTGAACAAGTCGTCGCGCAAAAGGCTGAGCCAGATTGCCGATTACGTTCGCTATAACCAAGACATCGACCTTGTGCTGGTGGCAACGTACACCGACTCTGTCGACAGCAAAGGGATTAGCCAAAACCTTTCAGAGCGCAGAGCAGAATCGTTAAGAGAGTACTTCAAATCTCTAGGCCTGCCAGAAGATCGTATCCAAGTGCAAGGCTATGGCAAGCGTCGTCCGATTGCGGACAATAACTCGCCAATTGGTAAAGATAAGAACCGACGTGTTGTGATCTCTTTAGGTCGCACACAGGTTTAAGCTAAACAACAGCTTGTTTTGAAATGACAAAGCCCGTCTTGATGACGGGCTTTTTTATGTTTTAAATTTGGAGTCGTTGTTTTAACGGAACTTGTTTAATTCAAGCGGAAGCGGGCGATCATTTCACAGTTGGTCGCGGTATCGATCTTTTCCACCATAGAGGCAATTTTAGGGTTTGGGTGGCGTTTCATGAAATCGATCAGCGCTTTCTTACAGCAACCAATAGAATCGATAAAGCTTGAACATTGAGTATTAGGGCACTGAGGGATCAGTGTGAGTACCTTTTCAGAAGCCAGTTGAAGATACTTGAGCTCGTATTCAGTGTCGCCAGCCCAACGCCAGAATTGAGCAAGATTGTGGCAAGAAATCACCGAAATCAGTAACCGCTCATCGGCTTGAATATCGGTGCGTTCTGTAATTTCTTCACTTAAGTTCAAAGCCTGCTGATAATGAAGAATACTTCGTACAGGATCGTCGAGCTGCAATGCAGTATCGGCAAGTAACGTGTGTTTTTCCCATTCGCTAATCATTGTATTACCTCATTAATCAATAGGTGGTTAATTTAAATAATAATTATTATCATGTAAAGTTTCATCAATGAGATTGTTAAGAATAATTGGTGAAGCATATCGATTATGGGGAGAGTGATAAAAAAGAAGCGAGCATAGTGCTCGCTTCTTTTTTATTTCATCAGGCGTTCAAACTCAACTTCTCAAAGAGGTTAAGGAATTAACCTTCTAGACCTGCGCTTGCTTGTTTGTTCTGAATCAGCTCAATCATGTAGCCATCAGGATCTTTAACGAACGCAATGTGTGTAGAGCCGCCTTTAACCGGACCCGCTTCTCGCGTTACGTTGCCGCCAACTGCTTTAATCGCATCACACGTTGTGTAGATGTCATCAACACCGATAGCAACGTGACCAAAAGCAGAGCCAAGATCGTATTCCGTGGTGCCCCAGTTGTAAGTCAGCTCAATCACTGCGCCTTGAGATTCGTCGCCAAAGCCAACGAAAGCCAGTGTGTATTCGTACTCTTTGTTTTCGTTCTTACGTAATAGCTGCATGCCCATTACATTGGTGTAGAACTCGATAGACTTGTCTAGATCACCCACGCGTAGCATGGTGTGTAAAATACGACCGTTTGACATGATTTGCTCCTAGCTTGTTATTGGTTGTTTCTTTTATAGCACTATATATGAGCAAGCTCATAAGCAACACCAAAGAGATGATGAGTTTGGTCATATTTTCTTATTCTCATCATCTATCTTACTCTCCCCCTCTGCCTTTTTTCTTATTTGTATTACAAGAAATTAAAGAGCGACGGCCTTATTAATTTGTCAGTCACTAGCGCTTAATTCGCAGTTTTGCATAAATAGTAAGTTTGAGTGTTGGTCTTTTTTGTAATGGCCAAGAATGGCCTTGGTTGTTGAATTGTGACTTATATCTCCATCTTGTTGCTGATTTCCTTTCGTTTTTACAATTGGCATCTAACTTTCCATTTTATCAATTTATGATTACGCCAACATCTCCCTGTTTATAGAAAGGTTATTCCGATGTTTTACTTCGCTATTAAGGAATTTTCGATAAAATACGCCAATAACCAATGGTTTTTACGAAAGTGCAAAGGGTGTCTATTTTTTGTGCTTATCTTTTTTAAACAATAGTTTGGGCTTGTATTGTTTGTTTTATGTTTGATGTTTGATGTGGTTGTGTTTTCAAAGTAGTTGTCAAGTGTGTATCAAGTGTATCTTTTGCGATCTTTGCTAAATAGACAATCCTTACTATATAGTTTTTCAAGCGCACCAAATCGACTAAATATTCACTTTTGATTTGTGCGATTTTTCTATCACATAAGAATAAGTATTATTTTATTACATTAGCCTCGGCGTGAGGCATTGATGTGGAGTACTCAAATGACGAGTAAATGGTTTACACAACAAAGTTCAGATGTTTTAAACGAACTGAACGCAGATCAAACGACAGGTTTATCAACTTCTGAAGCGGATGCACGCTTAGAGAAGCACGGCACTAACGAACTGACTGCACAAGAGTCAGCTTCTGCGTGGGAACTGTATATTCATCAATATAAAAACCCACTGATTTTTATTCTAGCTGTTGGTGCAATCGTTTCTTGGTCTACTGGCCACGCGATTGATGCTATGGCTATTGCAGTGATTATCCTTATCAATACTGGTATCGCGTTCTGGCAAGAATTTAAAGCTCAGAAAGGGATGGAAGCGCTAAAAGAAATGGCAGCTCCAGAAGCCGAAGTGATGCGCGATGGTAAATGGATCAGTGTTCCAGCTAAAACCCTCGTTCCTGGTGACATCATCAAAATTAATACTGGCGATATTCTGCCTGCTGATGTTCGTATTCTTGAGTCAAACCGTCTGACGGTAGATGAGGCTGCACTGACCGGTGAATCTGAGCCAGTGAATAAGCAGTCTGAACGCCTTGAAGATGAGACCCTTGGTCTTGGCGATCAGAAGAACATGGGCTTCATGACAACAATCGTGACTACAGGTACAGGCCTTGCTGTGGTAACAAGCACAGGTATGCAAACTGAAGTTGGTCACATCGCTGATATGATGAACCAAACGGAAGAGACGAAAACACCAATGCAAGAGCGTATGGACACCATCGCACTCGCATTATTGGTTGTTGCTCTTGTGGTTGTTGCTATTGTTTGTGCTATCGGTGTTTACCACGGTATGCCATGGTTAGAAATCCTAACAACAGGTATCTCTTTATCGGTTGCCGCTATTCCTGAAGGTTTACCAACGGTGGTTACTATCGTATTAACGATGGGCTCGACTAAGATGGTTAAGAATAATGCTTTGGCTAAACAGCTAGCAGCAATCGAAACGCTTGGTTCTACAACCGTTATCTGTTCAGATAAAACCGGTACGCTAACACAAAACCAAATGCAGGTGATGAAAGCGTACGATGTGTCTGGTCGTTACTGGGATGTGTCAGGTAAAGGTTTTGATCCTAAGGGTGAATTCATTACCAAAGGTCACAATGTCGAAGCGACAAACAGCCCTGCAATGATGAAAGGTCTTGTTGTTGCAACGCTTTGTAACGATGCTGAATATGTAAATGCTGATGGTAAATGGACGGTTCGTGGCAACCCGACAGAAGGTGCACTAATTGTTGCAGCTGCAAAAGCAGGTCTTAAACAAGATGAAATGCTATCAACGGGTGGCTACTCAATCGTTAAGAAGTTCCCGTTCGATTCTGGTCGTAAGATGGCTTCTGTTATCGTTCGTGACCCACAAGGTAAGCACTTCCTAGCATTGAAAGGTGCGCCAGATGTTGTTCTTGGTAAATCAACCAGCTTCATGGTTGACGGTGGTTTCGTACCAACGGTTGGCTGTGAAGTTTCAGGCAACTTGGCTCTCGATACCGCACCGTCTCAAGAGCTTCATTTAAACTTTGAATCGGCAATCCAAACCTTTGGTGGTGATGCTCTGCGTACACTTGCCGTTGGTTTCCGTGAATTAAAAGAAGAAGAGCTTGAGTTAGATTTCCCTGAGCTTGAAAAAGACGTCAGCATCCTGGGTATCTATGGCATCATGGATCCACCACGCCCAGAAGTGCGTGATGCAGTAAATAGCTGTTATAGCGCTGGTGTTCGTACGGTAATGATTACCGGTGACCACGCAGTTACGGCAGCAGCGATTGCGCGTGAAATCGGAATCATCCGTAGCGAAGATGATCTAGTGGTAACGGGTACTGAGCTTGATCAAATGGATGACGAGAAGCTGTTGTCTATCTGTTCTCAGGTTGCAGTATTTGCACGTGTTACTCCAGAGCACAAGCTGCGTATCGTAAAAGCGCAGCAAGAGAACAACGAAGTTGCCTCTATGACCGGTGACGGTGTGAACGATGCGCCAGCACTGCGTCGTGCAGACATTGGTGTTGCGATGGGTATTACAGGTACGTCTGTTGCGAAAGACTCAGGTGACCTTATCCTGTTGGATGATAACTTCAGTACTATCGTGAAGGCGGTACGTCAGGGTCGTCAAATTTTCGATAACTTACGTAAGTTTATCCGCCAAGCACTTACAGCGAACGTGGGTGAGGTTTCGGTAATCCTATTTGCATTCCTACTCATGGGACCAGATGTAGTACTTCCGCTAACTCCACTAATGATTTTATGGGTTAACCTCGTTTCTGATGGTCTACCAGCACTCGCACTCGGTGTTGAGCCAGAAGAGAAAGATCTCATGGAGCGTAAGCCAGGCAAACGTGACCAAGGCTTCTTCTCAAATGGTCTAGGCGCTCGTATCCTAACTCGTGGTCTCGCATTAGGTGGTCTAAGCTTTGTGACATTCTCTTACGCACTCGACGGTGGTTACAGTGCTCAATACGCACAAACCGTTGCGTTTTTAACACTGATCTTTGCTCAACTTTGGAGCTTGTTCGATGCACGTACGTTTACAACGATTTATCGTAAGAATCCGTTCACTAACCACTACCTACTTGGTGCGGTGGCAGTATCGGCTATCTTGTCTTTAAGCGTTGTGTACACAAGCTTCGGTCAGCTGGTATTCAGCACAGAATCGCTAGAGTTTAATCACTTAATATCGTTAATCTTCATTGCAGCAGTACCAACATTTGTTCTATCTGCTATCAAAGAAGTGACTAAAGTGAAGTTTATCTAAGACAGACTTCTTAGCTAAATAAATGAATCCCGCCATAAAAGGCGGGATTTTTTATGCCTGTTGTCTTGGGAACGCAGAATTAGAAGTGAAAACTTATGTAGAGGCGGATTCTAGAGAGTGGCAATAAAAAAGCAGCGCTTTAAGCGCTGCCGTATTGATTAATCGTTGTGAACGGAAAGACTAATCTTCGCTCTTTTCTTTGAATTCACAGAGGTCTTCAATGATACAGCTGCCACAGCGTGGTTTACGTGCGACACAGGTGTAACGTCCATGAAGAATGAGCCAATGGTGGACATCCAGTTTGAATTCTTTTGGGATAACTTTAAGTAGTTTTGCTTCGACATCGTCGACGGTTTTACCCATCGCTAGCTTAGTGCGGTTTGATACACGATAGATGTGAGTATCAACGGCAATGGTTGGCCAACCGAATGCGGTATTTAACACTACGTTTGCTGTTTTACGACCGACACCTGGAAGGGCTTCTAATGCAGCGCGATCTTCCGGTACTTCACCATTATGTAGGTCAAGCAGCATACGACACGTTTTGATGGTGTTTTCTGCTTTTGAGTTAAATAGGCCGATGGTCTTGATATACTCTTTTAAGCCATCAACACCTAGGTCGAAAATTGCTTGCGGAGTGTTGGCTAAAGGGTACAGCTTATCCGTCGCCTTGTTCACGCTGACATCGGTTGCTTGTGCAGACAATAGAACGGCAATCAGCAGCTCGAATGGGCTGCTCCAGTTAAGCTCAGTCTCTGGCTTTGGATTGTTTTCTCTTAAACGCTCAAGTATTTCTACTCGTTTTACATTGTTCATAGCGACATTACTTTCAAATAGTTAGGGCATGAAGCTTGGATTGCTTCTGCTTTATCATCGGTTACGCGCTCTTATGAGCGTCATTATTATATGTACTGTTTAGATCTGATTTCCCCCGCTGAGTGGTGGAGCTAACTCAGCGAGGTTTAAGCTAATTTAACTTATTAGGCATTGGTAACGCGAGCGCGTTCAATGACTGGTTTTTCTTGTTTTGGTTGTCTAGATTTTGCTTGGTTATCGATGATATTTTTCAAAGCAATTAAGAAACCAACACCAATGAAGGCACCCGGTGGAAGCAGGGCTAACAAGAAGCTGTTATCAAATTGGAATATCTGGATTCGTAACACAGAAGCCCAGTCACCAAGCAGCAGGTCTGCGCCATCAAATAGGGTTCCGTTACCAATAATCTCACGCATCGCACCTAACACGACCAATACTGATGTCATGCCTAGACCCATCCAGAAACCATCTTGAGCCGCAGGTAGCACTTCATTTTTTGAAGCGAAGGCTTCCGCACGACCAATGATGATGCAGTTGGTTACGATCAGCGGGATGAAGATACCCAAAGAGAGGTAAAGCCCATAGGCGTAAGCGTTCATCAGCAATTGAACACAGGTTACTAGCGAGGCAATGATCATTACGAATACTGGGATACGTACTTCTTTTGGCACATGATTACGAACCAAAGAAACAGAAACGTTTGAGCCGACCAGTACAAGCAAGGTAGCAATGCCTAGCCCAAGTGCGTTAGTGACTGTTGACGATACAGCCAGCAGCGGACATAACCCAAGAAGTTGCACTAGGGCAGGGTTATTGGCCCACATGCCATTTTTGATCAATGTTTTATGGTCACTCATTATTCACCACCACAATTTAGAGGTTGAGCAAGCAATGCTTGGTTGTTTTGGTTAACGTACTGGACCGCTTGTTTGACTGACTTCACGACTGCTCTTGGCGTGATAGTAGCGCCAGTAAACTGGTCAAAATCACCACCGTCTTTACGAACCTTCCAACGGTCTAGATTAGAATCCGTCACTTGCTTACCTGCAAACGAAAGAATCCAATCACTCACACGCAGATCAATCTTATCACCCAAGCCCGGAGTCTCTTGGTGAGAAAGCACGCGAGTACCTAAAATAGTACCGTCAGTTTTCATTCCAACAATGACTTTAATCGCGCCATTGTAGCCGTCTGGTGCAATCGCTTCGATCGCAATCGCGCTTGGCTCACCATTAAGCTTAGCAATGTAAGCCGGCATCGCTTGCTCAGTACCAAGCTCTTCTGCTTGAACCAAAGTACAAGACGAAAACAGCTCGTTGTCGTGCTGATCGTGTGGGATCACTTGGTTAAGAACAGACAGTAACTGAGCCTGTTCTTGTTGTTTGATCTGATCTTTGGTCAGGTAGTGAGTTACCGCGACCAAACCCGTCGAAGCACACGCAAAAATCGCGAGTACAAGGCCGTTTTTCTTAATTGCATTTAGCATGGTATCCGCTCCCTTAGTGACCGTATGTGCGAGGTTTGGTGTAGTAGTCAATCAGTGGAACACACATGTTGGCTAACAATACAGCAAACGCCACGCCATCAGGGAAACCACCCCAACTGCGGATGATAAAGACTAAACCGCCGATCAGAGCGCCAAACACTAAGCGACCTTTGACTGTCGTGGATGCTGAAACTGGGTCGGTTGCAATAAAGAATGCACCAAGCATAGTCGCGCCAGACAGAAGGTGAATGGTTGGAGAAGCGGTTTCACCAGGAGTGAGCACTAAGAACACTAAGCTAAACAGAGTAAGACTGCCGATGAAAGCCACAGGGATATACCATTGAATAACACGTTGCTTAATCAGCACTAAACCGCCGATTAGGTAAGCAAGGTTTACCCACTCCCAGCCTACGCCAGCTAACCAACTAAATTGAGGTTGAGATAGTGCTTCTGAGGCAGTATTGCCTGCCGTTAATGCCGTTTTGAATGCATCAAGCGGCGTCGCCATTGTGGTGCCATCAATGCCAAGGCGTGCTTGTTGCAGAGACAAACCTTCGTTATTGAAGCCAGTAAAGATCATCAAGAATGAGTCAATAAAGCTTGTTGCTTCTGCTGTCAGGCTCGCGGGAGCATTCCAACTGGTCATTTGAACTGGGAATGAAATCAGCAAAACAACGTAAGCGACCATCGCAGGGTTAAATGGGTTCTGCCCTAGGCCGCCGTATAAGTGTTTCGCGATAATAATAGCGAAGAACATACCAATGACGAGGATCCACCACGGAGAGTGTGGGGGAATCGCGACACTCAGTAGCCAAGCGGTTACAACAGCACTGTAATCACGCAGTGCCATTACTGGCGGGCGTTTTCTCAATAGCATGACGGCTGCTTCAAAGGTAACAGCAAGTGCAATAGCAAATACTAACTGGATGAGGGTACCCCATCCAAAGAAGTAGGTTTGAGCTAGTAGACCTGGCAATGCACAAATAGCCACCCATTTCATTAGATCTGGGGTGCTTCTACGGCTATGCGCGTGCGGTGAGCTGGCGATAAAGAAGGCCACTACTCTTTCTCCTCATTGTTCTTTTTATCTAGCTCTTGCTGGGCTTTTTTCGCTTTAGCACGAGCGATAGCTGCAGCAACAGCAGCTTTCTTCGGATCGACCTGTTCAGATTGAGTATCAGTTTCTACTTCAACTACTGGTTCAGATGTTTCTGCTTGCTTAGCTTGCTGTGCTTTTTTTGCTTTAGCACGGGCTATAGCGGCAGCAACGGCGTCTTTCTTAGCATCGCCAGAACTTCCAGCTTCAGTTTCAACTGCAGGTTCAGGAGCTTCGGTTGTTTCTTGTGTCGCTTGCTGTGCTTTCTTAGCCTTAGCGCGAGCGATGGCCGCAGCAACAGCAGCTTTCTTAGGGTCGACTTGCTCCGATTGAGTCTCGGTTTCAACTTCAACCACTGGTTCAGATGTTTCTGCTTGCTTCGCTTGCTGGGCTTTTTTGGTTTTAGCACGAGCGATAGCGGCAGTAACAGCATCTTTCTTGGCATCGCCGGATTTTTCAGCAGGAGCTTCAGCAGCAGATTCAGCTTGTTGAGCTTTCTTGGCTTTAGCACGAGCAATGGCCGCAGCGACAGCATCTTTCTTAGCATCGCCAGAGCTTTCAACAGGAGCATCCGAAGCAGATTCCGCTTGCTGTGCTTTCTTCGCTTTAGCGCGAGCAATCGCAGCAGCAACGGCGTCTTTCTTCGTATCGCCTGAGCTTTCAGCTGGAGCGTCGGAAGTAGATTCAGCTTGTTGAGCTTTCTTGGCTTTAGCACGAGCAATGGCCGCAGCGACAGCATCTTTCTTAGCATCGCCAGAGCTTTCAACAGGAGCATCCGAAGCAGATTCCGCTTGCTGTGCTTTCTTCGCTTTAGCGCGAGCAATCGCAGCAGCAACGGCGTCTTTCTTCGTATCGCCTGAGCTTTCTGCAGGAGTATCGGCTGCTGCTTGTTGTGCCTTGCGCTCTCTCGCTTGACGCTTGCGCTCTTCACGCAGTTTAGACATTTCAGAGTTGTCTGGTTCAGCGCCTTCCGCTTTTTGAGCTGCAGCTTGTTTCGCTTTTGCCTTCGCAATAGCGGCAGCAACCGCAGGTTTCACTGCTGGTTCTTCATTCGGAGCCTGATCCGCAGCGGCTTTTTGTGCTTTAACACGAGCAATCGCAGCAGCAATAGCATCATCACCGCCGGATGTTTTCATATCTTTACGGCGGTTATCTGCGGCTTTTTTAAAGCGGTTTTCACGTTCGGCTTTATCACGCTCCATACGAGCGTTCTTCTCTTCAAAACGAATCTTGGCGCGTTCTGCAGCAGCGGCTTCATCTTTTCGAGTTTTGATTTCAGCTTTTGCTTGGCGATAGTACTGAACAAGAGGGATTTCGCTTGGGCAGACAAATGCACATGCACCACATTCAATACAGTCTTTAATATTTAGCTCTTCACACTTATCCAACTCGTTGGCTTTGGCGTGCCATTGCAGTTGTTGAGGAAGTAGAGACGCAGGGCAAGCTTCAGCACATGCGCTGCAACGGATACATTCCATCTCGTAAGTGCTTGGTGAGATCTCACGACGCGTTGGCGCCAAAATACAGTTCGACGTTTTGGTGATTGGCACATTGGCATGCGGCAAGGTAAAGCCCATCATCGGGCCGCCCAAAATTAAACGCGGCAGTTTTTTATCTGCTTTGTAGCCAAACTCTTCAAGTAACTCATGTACTGGTGTGCCTAATAGCGCCCAAACGTTACGAGGTTGCTTAAAGGTTTTACCGGTTAATGTCACAACGCGGTTAACCACAGGTTCGCCGTCAATTACCGCTCGCTTAATCGAGTAAAGAGAGCCGACGTTCTGAACCAAAACACCAATGTCTGCAGGAATGCCGCCAGCTGGAACCTCTTTGTTGGTGAGGATCTTGATAAGTTGCTTCTCACCACCAGAAGGGTATTTGGTTGGGATAACGCGAATGACGATATCTTTGTCTTTCGCTGCAATCTCAAGTGCTTTTATCGCATCTGGTTTGTTGTCTTCAATGCCGATAACCGTCAGCTTTGGTTGAAGAATGTGTTCAACCACTTCGATGCCGTTTAATACTTCGTCGGCATGTTCTTGAAGCAACTTGTCATCAGAGGTGATGTAAGGTTCACATTCCGCAGCGTTGACGATCAAAATGTCGGTACGACCTAAGCCTGATTGAAGCTTCTTAGCCGTAGGGAAGCCTGCGCCGCCCATGCCCGAAATACCAGCTTGGCGAATCACATCAAGCAGTTCGTCAGAAGTCTTTGTCGAAAAATCTTCAACTGGATTTTTTTCAATCCAAGTGTTTAAGCCATCAGGCTTAATAACCACGCACATTTCGCTCAAACCTGATGGGTGAGCGGTGGTGCGCGGTTCGATAGCGGTAACCACACCCGACGTTGGTGCGTGTACTGGCAAAGTAAAACCTGTATCTAAGGCAGTAAGTTGCTGACCTTTTAACACAGTGTCACCAGCAGCAACCAGTAGGTTACCCGGCTTACCGATGTGCTGTTTCACCGGAAGAACGATTTCTTCTGGAAGCCTTGCATGGACGATATCAGTAGTATTCGACTGTTTCTTGTTTTCAGCAGGGTGCACGCCACCAGGGAAGTTCCAAATAGAGCCCGTGCGAATTTGTTCAATTAAAGAGATCATACTAACCCTATGCTTTAGGCTCTGACGCAGTCGCATCAGTCGCTTGGTTAGTGATATCAGTAACAGGGATGATGTTCATCTGCCATTTCCAATTTTCAGTCGTTGTTGCCACTGGAATCATTTCAATACAGTCAGTAGGGCACGGTGCGACACATAGATCACAACCTGTACATTCATCTTTAATTACTGTGTGCAGTGCCTTGGTGCCACCAACAATGGCGTCAACAGGGCAGGCTTGAATACACTTGGTACAGCCGATACACATATCTTCGTGAATGAAGGCAACGGTTTTTACTTTGTTATCTAAGTCATGAGCGGAGTCTTCAACTTCTACGCCCATTAAATCTGCTAGCTTCTCAATGGTTGCTTGGCCGCCCGGAGGACATTTGTTGATCTTGTCTCCGTTAGCGATCGCCTCTGCGTATGGGCGACAGCCAGGGTAGCCACACTGGCCACATTGAGTTTGCGGTAAAATGGTGTCGATTTGATCGACGATAGGATCAGCTTCAACTTTAAAACGGATAGAAGCAAAGCCCAAAATAGCGCCAAAAACAGCGGCTAAAACGGCTAGCGCAATGATCGCAATTAAAATGGTACTCATGTTTATTTCACCAACCCAGTAAAGCCCATGAATGCCAGAGACATTAGGCCTGCTGTGATCATCGCAATCGATGCGCCTTTGAATGGCATTGGAACATCAGCAACCGCAATACGTTCACGCATTGCAGCAAATAAGATCAATACAAGAGAGAAACCCACCGCTGCGCCGAAACCATAGATGATCGACTGAATGAAGTTGTGGTTTTCATTGATGTTCAGAAGTGCCACACCTAATACCGCACAGTTGGTGGTGATAAGAGGCAGAAAGATACCCAGCAGGCGATAAAGAGTCGGGCTGGTTTTGTGAACGACCATTTCCGTAAATTGAACAACCACCGCGATAACCAAGATGAAACTCATGGTACGCAGGTATTCAATACCCAGAGGGGTAAGGATGTAGGTTTCTACTAGGTATGCAGAGACCGACGCTAACGTTAGAACGAAAGTCGTCGCGAGGCCCATGCCAATCGCAGTCTCCAGTTTCTTGGAGACTCCCATAAATGGACATAGTCCTAAAAACTTCACTAGCACAAAGTTATTGACCAGCACTGTGCCAACCAACAACAAAAGGTATTCGGTCATAATGGATTAATTCTTGAGATTCCGATCCCGATATTATCCTGCTTTGCTCACCTAATAACAACCAAGGATCACTAGGGATTTAGACACTTGGTGAAAAAATCAACGGGTAACCGTTTGATTAAGATGGATCAGGTTAAGTATAGGTGGGTATTTGCGGGGAATGAAAAATAAGATTAACTCAATGATAACTCATCGAATCAATCCTATTTTCTTTGTTGTAAAAAGTGTCGAGGAACGAAATGACTTAGTCTTTATGAACCTGAGCTTTCTCAATTAATGTTTCGAACAGAGGCTCTGCGCACCAAAATTGGCATAAATAGCTTATGTTCCGTGTGTTCTTTTGGCTCGTTACTTGCGAGTTGCAGAGAGAGCTTAACCGCTTGATTAGCCATGACTTGAATTGGGTAACGAATGGTGGTCAATCGAGGGTAGATGAAGCGAGCAATGTGGCCGTCATCAAACCCAATAACTGATATATCTTCTGGAATACGAACGCCATTTTCTTGTAATAACGCCAAACAGCCTGCTGCCATGTAGTCGTTATACGTTGCAATGGCTGTGATATCTGTGTTTTTTGCCATTAAGTTAACCATGGCTTGCTCACCGCCTAGCTCGTCAGGTTCACCATATTCGATGTACTCATCGTTCGATTCAATACCGTGATCTTTCAATGCATCCAAATAGCCACCTAAGCGGTCGTGAGCATCTTCAATATCGTGACTCGAGCAGATGTAGCCAATGTGCTTGTGGCCGTTTTTAATCAAATACTCAGTCGCGATGTAAGAGCCGCGGCGGTTGTCGAGAGCAATACAGCGGTGTTCGATATCGGGAACAATTCGGTTGATGAGAACTAAGCCGGGCACTTCATTGGCTAGCTTAACCAATTCTTCGTCGCTAATGCCTTTGCTATGAACCACGAGTGATTCGCAGCGGCTGTTGATCAGCAAGTTAATCGCATTACGCTCTTTGGTCGCGTCATGGTAGCCGCTGCCAATCAGTAGCTGCTTTTCTTGCTCACTTGCCACGGTATCAATGGCTTTGATCATCGAGCCGAAGAACGGGGCAGAAACATCATTAACCAGTACACCAATCGCGTTTGAAGATTTGCTGACCAATGCACGGGCGTTGGCATTTGGGCGATAGCCGAGTTTTTCCATAGCGGCTTTTACCGCCGCAATTGCGGTTTCACTGGTGTGAGGTGCATTGTTGATTACTCGAGAGGTGGTCGCGATTGATACGCCTGCTTCCTTCGCAACATCTTTAATGGTAGCCATTCCGCTCTCTTATTCTGAATATAATGCTGTGTGCTAGTGGTTGAACATTTAACAACGGATAGTTAGGCAATTCAAATATTAAACATCAAATATGACGAGGTTTGATGGTTTATTTTTGATTGGCTGACTAGTTTGAAAATAATAAGCCAAGCTCTAGATTTGAGCTTGGCTTTTGAGTCACATTGGCGTGTGGACTGCTGTCGTGTGAGCTGTTGTCGCGTGAAGTAAGGTAATCACAGGTAACCCAAAGTAATAGGGGAACCAAGTGGCTTAGAGCAAGCCGCTTGGTCCGAATCTACTTACGATGCGCTTGTTAGCGTAACCTGATAACGATATTGATTGTCGGTGAGTTGAAACTCTTGGTGAACACTTGGACTCCAAGAATCATCACCACCAACACCCATATGTTGGTGATCTACGCGTACATAGATTTTCTCTTCACGAGTCAGGTCATTGGTATGCTTAGCATCCGTTAATTGTTGCTGGCTGTACTGACTCACACTGAATGAAAAATCGCCTTCGATCCCGATATTTCCTACATTCAAGTTTTTGGTTCCGCAACGTAACCCGCTATCGGTTGGGAATATATACGGCGTATGCATCTGATCCAGTGTCTGTTTGTGTAAACCGAATCGAGCAGCAGCCAAACGGTCTGGATAGTTTTCAAAAGGACCTAATCCCAGCCACGATACTGGAGTTTCATTGGCAGTTTCGAGTGGTAAAGGTAGCTCCATCTCAAGACCAATGCGTGGCATCGGTGGTAAGTGATCGGCTAAGTTGACATCAACCGCGATATTCATTTCGCCTAGGTTATTTAAGGTGTATTGCCATTTGGTAATCGCTTGGATTTGGCCATTAAATTGGTAGGCGAATACTGACGCCACTTGTACTGAGTCTGCGAGCGCTTGCACGACACAACTTGTACACTGACGCTCCCATTGACCAATGCCTGCAAGTTCCCAGCGACAAGCCCATGCATTTGGGTCGATGTTGTCTATCTCACTGATACCAATGTCGTTATCAAGTGGCGCGCGATAGAAGTTATCGACAGGTGCCTTGATAACTTGCGGTTGCCCATCAACGATCCAGTGGGTCAACAATCCACTCTCTGTATCCCATTGCCATTGATGTGTTTCATCTAGGCTAGACACGACCACTTTATTGTCTTGCTGATGTAACTGGGGAGCCAAAGCATTTGCCGTGATCGGGAGTTGCAAGCCAGCATGGTTACGTAAAGCAAATTGCTCCGTCGCACAAACATGGCCTTCTTCTGCCCACTTGGTTGAATGAGTCAGAGTAATATCGGTGTTGAGATGATATTCGGCTTGTGCTTTTGGTGTGAAAGCGAGGTCAATTACCAGCTCTTGTTTACTATCTTCAGCAACGGATAAGACTTGTTGCCCTGATTGAATCACGATGCCATTTTCGAGCAATTGCCAGCGTAAGATTTCATTGTCAGTCGCTCGGAACAGGTTTTCATTGGTTACCGTTAGGCGGCATTGATCTTCAGTTTGCTCTGCTAACGTCACATTGATCATTCTCTGGCAGTATTTCGCCTCTTCCAAGGTCGGGTGTACGCTGCGATCTGGGAAGATCAAACCGTTGATGCAGAACTGACGGTCGTTGATGACATCGCCAAAGTCTCCACCGTAGGCCCAGAAGTGTTCACCGTTTTCATCCCATTGGCTTAGTCCTTGGTCAACCCAATCCCAGATGAAACCGCCTTGTAGGCGAGGATATTCTCGGAATGCATCCCAGTAATCATTAAAGCTACCCAAACTGTTACCCATTGCGTGTGCGTATTCACAAAGAATAAGCGGGCGTTGCTCGTTAGGCAGAGAAACCCATTTCTTGATAGACCATTTTGGAACGGCATCGTCTTCGATAGTGCTGTTAACGCGTGCGTACATTGGCGCAATGATATCGGTCGCTGTGGTATTTGAACCACCGCCTTCATACTGTACCGGGCGAGAAGGATCGTACTGTTTCGACCAAGCATACATCGCATTGTGGCTGCTGCCGTGCCCTGACTCGTTGCCCAAAGACCAGATGATGATAGAAGGGTGGTTCTTATCACGCATGACCATTTGCGTATAGCGACTCATATAAGCGTGTGCCCATTGCGGATCCGCAGACAAGCGATTCATAGGCTGCATGCCATGGGTCTCGATGTTCGCTTCATCACACACATATAAACCGTATTCGTCACACAGCTCGTACCATCGTGGGTGGTTAGGGTAGTGAGCGGTGCGCACAGCATTGAAGTTGTACTGCTTCATTAGACAGATATCGCGGATCATGTCTTCTTCTGTCATCACATGCCCCAACTCTGGGTGATGCTCATGACGGTTGACGCCGCGAATCAATAGCGGTTTGCCGTTTAGCTTTAGCTGACCGTCTGTCATTTCGACTTTACGGAATCCAACGTGATAAGCTTCACTTTCTATGTGGTTACCTTGCCTATCAAGCAATGACACGACAATTCGGTAAAGGTTAGGAACTTCTGCGCTCCATTTCTTCGGATCTCGAACATGAAGAGTTTGGAATACCACATCATCGTAGGTGCCACGCTCGTCAATTCGTCGATTATGAGGGCGATCGATAAGCGGTTCAGTCACCGCGTTTTCACCGTCAAACAGTTGAACCTGAACTTGGTAAGTGTCTGGTGCCGTAATTTTGGTGACAATAGACAGTGAACCATCGCGATAGCATGCGTCTAAGTCCGGCGTAACGAACACATCTTCAATGCACTGCTTTGGTTTAGCTAGTAAGGTCACATCACGGAAAATACCGCTTAGCCACCACATATCTTGGTCTTCTAAATAGCTACCATCACACCAACGTATCACCATGACAGAAAGCGTATTGTCGCCAACAGTTAGATACTGAGTTAAGTCGAACTCGGCAGGTAAGCGGCTATCTTGGCTGTAACCAACCCAATTGCCATTACACCAAAGATGAAAAGCGGAATTGACGCCATCAAAGATAATACGTTGGGTGTTCTTTAGGTCATTTTTAGTCAACGTAATTTGAGTGCGGTAACAACCGGTTGGGTTTTCTGCCGGTACAAACGGTGGGTTCACTTCAAATGGGTATTTTACGTTGGCGTAGATAGGTTTATCGTAGCCTTGCATTTGCCAGTTCGATGGTACGGTAATCTCGTCCCATTGTGAGTCATTGAAACTTGTTTCGATAAATTCACCGTCAACTTGTTCAGGTGCATCAAAGTATTTGAACTTCCATTGTCCATTAAGAGATTTACGTTGTGACTCAATGCCGTCTCGAGCGTGCTTAAGGTTGCGGTAGCTTGATAATGGGCTGTGCGCATTAAGGCAGTGGATATTCACAGACTGTGGGTTTTCCCAATCGCGTCTTTGGATGATGTTTGAAAATGCCTTCATGGTATTCCTACTCTTAAAGTGTTCAATATGGGTAATAATTCTATTAAGTCATCGGTCTTTTAAGCCGTGATGACCGTTATCAAATCGTTGGTTATGCGTATTGTTCTGTTGGCTTATTCAGCTATTCAGCGAGCTGTTTTAATAAATAATCTTTTGCTTCGGGTATGCCCTGTTCGGCCGCTTGATTAGCAATAAATGCAGCTTGTTTGATGTCATTGTTGTTTAGGGCTTGGTCAATGTCTTTTTGGATATTCAGCCATTGCGCCTTTTGATTGGTTTCAATTGTCTGATTTGATGGTTGAGAAACTTGCTTTGAACCTAAGGTTTCGGGTTCATTGTCGGATGAAACACCAAGCTCAGCCAATAGAGTCAAAACCGCACTGTTTGTTGATTTGCTCGCCGTAACATCAATGACACCTACGTAGCTCAACGTCGCAGTCAACGGCAGTTGCTTATTGCCAATAACCTGCTGAGATTCTGAATACAGATCTTCAGGATGAATTCGATTGATGGCGCTATCTAACTTAGTGCTATCGGCGCTGACCACAATAAATTGCGCGTTGTCTCGTTGAGGTTCGAGTGCAATTGATGCTTCAATTCTTTCTAACCCTTGCATCGTTGTCGGGTAGTAAGTGAAGTCGTTAGTACTGTATTGACCAAGCAGTCGCCATTGTTTGTCAAAGACATAAATAGACGGTGCGAATAGCGCATCATTTTTAATGTATGAACGAATGAGCAAGGACAGCGATTCTGTCGTGCCACTGATTTGGTACGCGATGGTCGGAAAGCGTTGGCTATCCGCTTGTGTATTGTCATTTAACAATGAAGAGGAAAGGGTCGGTAAATCACCGTCCATGATGACTTGCTGGTGGAATGGAATAGATAATTGAGTGATAGGTAGCGCGCTGAGTTGAGAACAACATGCACTGCTATTGAAATCAGTATTGAGTTCTTGTTCTGGTATGCCGCTGCATGCGCTAACTGTGAGTGCCGCGACAATGATCACCAATGATTTTAATTTCATCTGATTGCTACCTTAGTAAAGGGGAAAACATCGGCTTTCCCCGTTAAATTGCTATTCCAGTGTTGAGCGTCAATTGGTTGATTGAACAGACGCTCGGGTGTGGTGGTTTACCACCAAGTCTCTACGTTGAAACCAAAGGTAATCTCGTCAACAGTCTCGGCATTGATGCTTGTTGCCGTTCCATAAGTCTCGTTACCACGATCCCATTCGTTGTTGGATTCAGAGTACGTCGCAAAAATACGAATAGATGGACGAGCCCATACCCCTTTTCCAGCTTGGAACATTTGAGCCACGGTCACTTTATACATATCGTTGGTGCCCGAGCCGTTTTGAGCTTCTACCGTTTCGTAACCCACCTCTAATGCTGTCGACATGTAATCTGTCCAAGCATATTGAGGACGAGCTCCGACACTGAACCACTTCTCACCATCGTTGTTATCTAGGTTTTTGTCTTGATAAGCGATGGAGTACATCACTTGAACATCTTCACTGATATTCAAGTCACCGTGGTTAAATAGGCGCCAGCTAGAACCCTCGTGTTCCACACCCGTGCTGTATTTTCTGTTTGATCCACCTTCAGCACTCATTAATCCACCTGCCAACGCATCGGTACCATATTGGAAGGCCAAGGTGTTTGAACCGTAGTTCCAAGCTTGACGGTAAAGAGCAGAGAGCATTGCGCCAGAAGTAGTAATGTCTTTATCGTCGTAGCTTGAGTTCTGCGTGGTTACGTAGTTTAGGCCGAGTGTTAGGTCTGCTGTTTCACTTAGCTCAATGCCACTTAAGCGGGCATCGATGTTATGAAGGCTGCGTCCATCGTCACTTGAAGAGTTTGGTGCCATCCAAGCTAAGTGAGCATCAGCAAAGCCGAGATCCCAATCTTCAATACCAAGACCGGTGCTGGATGTATCCCAGTACTTCACATCTATCATGTGGACTTCGTGGCGACGGTAAAAACGTTCACCTGCCCAAATTTTTGCGTTGGGTTGGCCGTCGATAAGCCCATGGCCTGCTGACCAAAGCTGAATCGTACTCACGTCTCCCCAGCTATCTCCACTGCCTAGATAAATCGTGGTGTCAAAATAGGCGTCATTGTCACGCCATACATCGGCTTTCACTCCCGCTTCCCACCAATTTAGTTCATTACCTAAACGGTAGTTACCGTAACCTTGGCCCGCTCGAATAACGTCGTTGCGTTCTCCTTTGCCGTCGTTATGTTGGTCATTATCGGTGTAGATGTTGCCCCATTTTGCATAACCAAAATACGTTACGTTCTCCACTGCAGCGAAGCTGACTAATGGGGCGAGGGACAGAGTGAATCCTAATGCTTTGACTAGCATTTTTTGTTTCATGAAGTGTCTCCATTATTTTTTATTTATGGATATTTTTATGTTTGAGTCCTAACTCGAGCGAGAGTGTAAATAAACTTTGGAAACGTTTTCATGATGAGGTTGGCATTTTTATGCTATTGATGGGTTTGTGATTATTTTGTGTGATTTTGATCTGATTATTGGGCTTGTATAGGTGTTTTTACGCTAGGTTTTGTGATTTTAAAGTGGAATCGTTTTCTTTACTCAGTGCTATGCGGTGGTTTAGAGGGAGTGATTATGCTGTTGGTTGTCTTGGAATTTGAGGTGAAGCGAGTTTGAGGTACTTTGAGTGTCGGGTTGTTCGAGGGCTTTGAGGAAAAGCAGCCCAGTTAATGATAACTGGGCTCGTGAGACAAGGAAGTAAGTATCAAAGCAAATGCAGCAGCAAGGCTACAAGCATCGTGTTCTGTACCGTCAAGCTGGAATGTAAAAGTTAGGACCCAGAGAGACACTTCATAGATGTACTCGAAGATCTAAGAATACGAGTGTGATGTGATCAGTTCAAGAGGAAATGTATTTTAGCCTATGTGTTAATGGGAACTTTGATTTAATGTACTGAATTTAAAAGATTAAATTGCCATTAATTATCGTTTTATATTGCTTTATTTAGAGTGGAAAGTTCAATTCTACCTAGAGGTAGGCAATATGAGATGGAATGGTGGTCAATCTAAATCTTTGAATTAGGAGCTATTTACCAAAGTTATCAGTCTTGAATATTTACTGGAAACGTTTTCATGATTTCGAGTTTGATCACAGAAACTCTGGGCTTAATAATTATGATACTGGGTAATTAAACGCGTTAAGGTTAAAAAAATGACGAATAAATCCCTAATTGATATTACCGGTCAACACTCGCAACTGATTGTAGAACTTGGCGATTTTGCCGAAATTCTTCATTGGGGAGCTCCCGTTCGTGGTGATTTAGCTAGCTTCCGTGTTTCTCTTGAAAGACCGGTTCCATACGGCCGCCTTGATAATGATGTTGCTATGTCTCTGAGCCCAGAGCTCGGGCGCGGTGTTTTCAGCAGTCCGGCATTAGAAGGGCACCGAGACGGATTGGACTGGGCGCCTGTTTTCTCTATTACGGATGTTCAACAAACACCATCTAGCCTAATCATTGAGAGTGAAGATATACGTGCAGGCTTACGTTTAACAACCGAGTTATGCCTCGATAAACATGATGTTGTGAAATCTCGTCACACCTTAACCAACGTTAAAGCCGGCCTTTATCAGGTGAACCGTCTCGCCAATACTTTGCCATTACCAGCAAGAGCTAATGAGTTGATGACGTACTACGGCCGCTGGGTACATGAGTTCCAAACGGTGCGTCAACCCTTACAGCAAGGGGGCTATCAGCAAGAAAATCGTCGCGGAAGAACGTCTCATGAACATTATCCAGCGATGGTTGTCGGTACCGCTAACTTTAATGAAATGGCAGGTGATGTGTGGGGGATTCACTTCGCTTGGAGTGGTAACCACAGACTGCGCGCGGATGTAAAAGCAGACGGTCGTCGCTACGTGCAAGCGGAAGTTATTTATCTACCGGGTGAGATTACATTGGATGAAGGTGAAAGCTTAACGACACCTTGGTTATATGCCAGTTTCAGTTCGGAAGGCTTAAATGGAATGAGCCATCAGTTCCACTCCCATGTGCGTTGTTCCATCTTGCCGGAGTCTTTCGCACAAAAGCCTCGACCTATCCATCTTAATACTTGGGAAGGCATCTATTTTGACCATGATCCTGATTATATTATGTCGATGGCTAGCCAAGCCGCGGATATGGGAGTAGAGCGTTTTATCATTGACGATGGCTGGTTCAAAGGGCGCTGCGGAGACAAGGCTGCGCTAGGGGATTGGTTCTTAGATGAAGAAAAATACCCAAATGGTTTAGATCCGATAGTTGAGCACGTTAATCAGTTGGGTATGGAGTTTGGATTGTGGTTCGAACCTGAGATGATCAATAAGGATTCTGACTTATACCGAGCCCATCCAGACTGGTTGCTTGCGGTTGACGGCTATGACCAACCAACGGGTCGTAATCAATATGTTATCGATCTTCAGAATCAACAAGCATTCGACTTTTTGTTTGAGCGTCTTGACCACTTCTTAAGTCAGTACAACATTGCTTACATTAAGTGGGATATGAACCGAGAAGTTGTACAACCTGCGCATCTAGGCAGGGCTGCGGCTCATCAACAAACCGCTCGTTATTATGAGTTGGTCGATAAAGTCCGAGAGAAGCACCCAATGGTTGATATTGAATCGTGTGCGGCTGGTGGTGGTCGTATCGATTTTGAGGTTCTTAAGCGTACGCAACGTTTTTGGGCGTCTGATAACAATGACGCGCTGGAAAGACAAACGATTCAGCGTGGGATGAGTTACTTCTTCCCCCCTGAGGTAATGGGAAGCCATATTGGTGCGAGCCACTGCCACAGCACTCGTCGTCGTCATAGTATTGAGTTTCGTGGTCTAACAGCACTGTTTGGTCATATGGGGATTGAATTAGATCCTGTGAAAGAAGTGCAAGAAGAGAAGCAGGGCTTTGAACACTACATCAAGCTACATAAGATGCTGCGCCCGTTACTGCATAGCGGGAGAACTTGGCGAGTTCCAACGGATGATAGTGCCCATCAAATCCATGCGGTCGTTTCCGAAGATGTGTCAGAAGCGGTGGTGATGATTGCACAGCTGGCGATGCCAACCAATTCGTTGAGTGGTCATTTGCGCATACCTGGGCTAGATCCACAAAGCCTATACAAGGTCTCCGTGATTGATAAACCGTCAAATTACGATGATATTGTAAATTATCAACCGCCATGGACAGAGTCTGGCTGTGAATTATCAGGTGCTTGGTGTGCCGAGGTGGGGCTGACGATGCCAATACTTGACGCAGAAACAGCGATGCTGATTAAATTTGAACGTATCGAGTAAATTTTAGCATAGACCTTATATTTGACGAACCGCGTAGGTGAAATTACGCGGTTTTTTATTGCCTTCAATAAGCCGTCATGAAGTATCTAATCAATTTGATGTGCCCTTATAGATTGGAGAACTGTAGGTATTCCCAGCGTGATACTGCACTTATGTAATCGTTCTCATGCGTTACTTCACACTACGAACTGTTTTGAGCACTTTAATTAGCGATATTCTCTATCAATTCGAGGGTTTTATTGTTCGATCTCTCACTTTAGATATTTGACTGAAAACGTTTCCATTGAGTGGTTATTGATCACAGTATCTGTGCGTTGGAATGGTTACATTAGCGTCGGACTTGATACTTGAGTGTTTTAAGAAGCGACCACAGAGTGGCTCTAAAACAGAACTTGAGTGGATAAATTATTATAAATAAAAGGTAAGCGTTTCAGCGTCTGTTAGGAGATGAAGTTACGCGCCTGAAGGAAATACTATGTCTGATCAAATTACTCTACAAACCAAATTATCGTATGGACTTGGGGCTTTAGGTAAAGACTTTGCCTGTGCTCCAATCTACATCTTTTTAATGTTTTACTTCACTGATGTTGCTGGGCTGTCAGCGGCATTTGTGGGTACTATCTTTTTGGCCGCGCGCATTGTCGACGCGGTGACCGACCCAATGATGGGCGTTATCGTTGATAACACGCGCTCTAAGTTTGGTAAATTCCGTCCTTGGATAGTGATTGGAACCCTGTTAAATGCTGTAGTGCTTGTTGGTCTTTTTAGTACGCATATGTTTGAAGGCACTACGTTATACATTTATGCAGCGGCTGCTTATATTCTGTGGGGCCTTACGTACACTATTATGGACATTCCATATTGGTCTTTGATTCCTGCACTATCGAGCTCTCGTCAAGAACGTGAAAAGCTGGTTGTTTGGCCACGATTATTTGCTAGCTTGGCGTGGTTTATTACGGGTACTTACGGGCTACATATTGTCGGTAAACTGGGTGACGGCGACCAAGGACAAGGTTTCTTCAACGTTGCTATGTTGATTGCTGTGCTGTTCGTGATGAGTGCATTCTTGATTGCTCGCAACGTAAAAGAAAAATCGGCACCAGCAAATGCGAAACCAGCTGAGCGTTTCAGCTTTAAAGATGTAATGGTTATCATTGGTAAGAATGACCAACTAAAAGCACTTATTGGTACCGTATTGTCGTTCCAAATAGCAAACTTGTTGGTGGGTGGTTTTGCGATTTACTACTTCTCTTACGCTTTAGGCAACGCTGACTTGTTCCCCGTTTATATGATGGTGGCAGGTATCGCTGAAGTTGCAGGCGTATTCTTGTTCCCTCGTATTGCATCAGTGTTACCACGCAAACACCTATGGGTTATCGCTTGTGGCTTCCCAGTGCTGTCTTGTACCACTCTACTTATCATGGGCTTTATCGCTCCAGGTAACGCGATTCTAATCGGTATCGCAGGTGCTGCTATCAAGTTTGGTGTGGGTATCGCTAACGCACTGCAAACTGTAATGCTTGCCGATGTTGTTGATTACGGTGAACACAAAACGGGTCGTCGCAGTGAGAGTGTTATCTTCTCTGTTCAAACGATGCTTGTTAAGTTTGCAGGCGCGGCTGGTGGTTTTATTGTTGGTATGGGCTTGTCTGTGGTGGGTTATGTACCAAACGTGGAACAGTCTGACAGCACTATCATGGGACTGCAGTTTATGATGGTAGGTTTACCAGCGATTCTAATGACGGTAAGTGCTCTTGTTTATAAGCGCTACTACCACCTGCATGAAGGATTTGATCAAGACCAAGCCGGTAAAGAGACTCAGACAAATGTTGTTACAGCAGAAGCATAACCGCTAAACGACGTCTAATCTAGAATAAAGCTCAGTTTAGTCACTAAGCCCAAACGCCTCCTTGTGAGGCGTTTTTTTATGGATGTGAGTTAATCAAAGCTGTGCCTGTAGGGCTTTTGTTTCGACTAAAACGCAAAAAGCCGCATCGAGTGATGCGGCTTCTTTAAATTTGGCCCCCTTGTCGAGACTTGAACGCGGGCGGCTAGGTTTGTGACATTAACTTGGAACAAGTTAGTCGCAGTTATATACGAAAAAAGCCCAATCTTTCGATTGAGCTTTTTTCTGAATTTGGCTCCCCTTGCAAGACTTGAACTTGCGACATACGGATTAACAGTCCGCCGTTCTACCAACTGAACTAAAGGGGAATTGCTTGTTAGCGACGCGAATTCTAATAATTGTCCGGATTTCTGTCAATAAAAAATATCAGAAAAAAGTAAGATAAAAAACTTTACTTTCTTGAACGCCTTATAGGATTTAGCTTTGCTTTAGTTATCCACCAAAATTGTGGATAAGTGTGTGTGTGAAACTTTAACAACAATAATCGGGATAAATCGAAAAATGTAAAAACCTTATCTAACGTAATGTATTTAAAAGATTTATAGCAAAATGTCGCAATTGTATAACTTTTGTAGATTATAAAATGAACAGTAAAACAAGCGGTATTTTTAGGTTTTTTGGGGAAAAGTAGTGGATTAAAATTCGAGTAATTTAGCTGGGGAAACTTTGCAGGGCACGGATAATACCAAGTTCTAAAAATAAAAGCTATAACTGATCTCTGATCTTAAGATGCATTTCTCTAGATAATTGTTGCAACGACACTCCTCCTAGAGTGACAATGACCTGATTAAAAAAACAGTATGGAAATGGCGACCTATGAGTAAACTCTTTGACTTGGTATCGGACTACAGCCCGTCCGGTGATCAGCCTACAGCGATAACCAAATTACTAGACGGATTAGATTCTGGTTTGGCACATCAAACTCTACTAGGGGTAACGGGCTCAGGTAAAACCTTTACCCTTGCCAACGTCATTTCCCAATCTCAAAGACCTGCGATTCTGTTAGCGCCTAACAAGACATTGGCGGCTCAACTTTACGGTGAGATGAAATCTTTCTTTCCAAACAATGCCGTTGAGTATTTCGTTTCTTACTACGATTACTACCAACCTGAAGCCTACGTTCCAACCACGGACACGTTCATCGAGAAAGATGCGTCTGTGAACGCTCATATCGAACAAATGAGGCTTTCGGCAACCAAAGCCTTATTAGAACGAAAAGACGCCATCATTGTGGCTTCTGTGTCGGCTATCTACGGTCTGGGTGATCCTAAGTCTTATTTGAAGATGATGCTTCATTTGAGTCGTGGCGAGGTGATGGATCAGCGAGACATCCTGCGTCGATTGGCTGAGCTGCAATATTCAAGAAACGATGTCGCCTTTGAACGTGGTCAGTTCCGTGTTCGTGGTGAGGTGATTGATATCTTTCCGGCTGAATCTGACCAAGATGCGGTTCGAATTGAGATGTTCGATGACGAAGTGGACTGCATTAGTATTTTTGATCCTCTGACTGGTGCGGTGAAACAAAGAGACTTGCCGCGCTTTACGGTTTATCCAAAAACTCACTATGTAACGCCAAGAGAAAAAATCCTTGAGGCGATTGAGAACATCAAGGACGAACTGCGCGATCGTGCTCAATACTTAAAAGACAACAATAAGCTTTTGGAAGAGCAGCGTATCTCTCAAAGAACTCAGTTTGATATTGAGATGATGACTGAGCTTGGCTTCTGTTCCGGTATCGAAAACTATTCACGATACTTGAGCGGCCGTGCGGAAGGGGAAGCGCCGCCAACGTTATTTGACTACCTGCCTGATGATGGTTTGCTGATCATCGATGAGTCACACGTGACTGTGCCGCAAATTGGTGCGATGTATAAAGGTGACCGTTCTCGTAAAGAAACCTTGGTCGAGTTTGGTTTTAGACTGCCTTCTGCATTGGATAACCGTCCAATGAAGTTTGAAGAATTTGAGTCTATAGCCCCACAAACGATTTTTGTGTCGGCAACACCAGGTAATTACGAGATTGAAAAATCAGATGGCGAGATTGCTGATCAAGTGGTACGTCCTACTGGTCTGTTAGACCCAATCATCGAAGTAAGACCTGTCGCGACGCAGGTGGATGACTTGCTGTCTGAAATCAGAATCCGTTCAGTGAAAGAAGAGCGTGTTTTGGTTACCACGTTGACCAAGAGAATGGCAGAAGACTTAACCGAATACCTAAGTGAGCACGGCGTTAAAGTGCGTTACTTGCACTCGGATATCGATACCGTTGAGCGTGTAGAGATCATCCGAGACCTACGTTTGGGCAAGTTCGATGTGTTAGTGGGCATTAACTTACTTCGTGAAGGTTTGGATATGCCTGAAGTGTCGCTGGTGGCGATTCTTGATGCAGATAAAGAGGGCTTCTTGCGTTCTGAGCGTTCTCTGATTCAAACCATTGGTCGTGCTGCTCGTAACTTGGAAGGTCGAGCAATCCTTTATGGTGATTCGATTACTAAGTCGATGAGAAAAGCGATTGATGAAACCGATCGTCGTCGCGAGAAACAGCAAGCCTACAACGAAGAGCAAGGCATCACTCCGCAAGCGTTGAAACGCAATATCAAAGACATTATGGAACTGGGTGATCTAACCAAGTCGAAGCAGCAGCGCCAATCGAAACAAGTTCCACTATCTAAGGTGGCAGAGCCTTCTGAAAGTTATGCAGTACTTACGCCGCAACAGCTTGATAAAGAGATCAGCAAGCTAGAATCTGCGATGTATCAGCATGCTCAGAATCTGGAATTTGAATTGGCCGCACAGAAGCGTGATGAAATTGATCAGTTAAGAAAGCAGTTTATTACCAACAGCTAATCTCACTTTTCGCTCGAGAATTGATCCCCCTCAACACAAGAATTGAGAGTGTTTCAGACAAAAAAACAGCCAGTAGTAAATGTTCTACTGGCTTACGTTTGTGAACAATCGGTCCACTAACAACGTCAGTTGGCTAGGTGACCCGAAGGTCATTTATACCGTTGCATCGTTCGTGCCAGATAGATAAAACATTGATTGTTTGAAGCAAGTAAAAAAACACACTACAAATACTGTGGCTAATTTGCATAATGCAAAGCGGAATGCGACTATAATAAGAAATGCAAATTATAAATGGCTAGGATATGCAATCAAAAACGCTAGATAACAAATCGAAGTATTTGTTGATGGTAGAGGATACCGCTTCGGTAGCAGCTTTATATCGCTCGTATCTTACACCGCTCGAAATTGATATCAACATTGTCGGCACTGGCCGCGATGCAATCGAGAGTTTGAATCATCGAATCCCAGACCTTATTTTATTAGATCTACGTCTGCCTGATATGACGGGTATGGACGTACTATTTGCTGTAAAACAAAAATACCCTGAAGTTCCAGTTATCTTCATGACGGCTCACGGCTCTATCGATACCGCTGTAGAAGCGATGCGTCATGGCTCTCAAGATTTCCTTATCAAACCGTGTGAAGCCGACCGACTCCGTATTACGGTGAATAATGCGATCCGCAAAGCCACCAAACTTAAAAATAGCTCGGAACACCCGGGAAACCAGAACTACCAAGGTTTTATCGGCAGCAGCCAAACCATGCAGCAGGTTTACCGAACGATTGATTCTGCTGCATCGAGTAAGGCGAGCATTTTCATTACTGGTGAAAGTGGTACCGGTAAAGAGGTATGTGCAGAAGCCATTCATGCGGCGAGTAAGCGTGGCGATAAGCCGTTCATCGCGATTAACTGTGCCGCTATCCCTAAAGACCTGATTGAAAGTGAGCTGTTTGGCCACGTTAAAGGTGCCTTTACCGGTGCTGCGACCGATCGCCAAGGTGCTGCTGAGCTTGCTGATGGTGGAACACTGTTCCTTGATGAACTGTGCGAAATGGACTTAGAGCTGCAAACCAAGCTGCTGCGCTTTATCCAAACCGGTACTTTCCAAAAAGTCGGCTCTTCGAAGATGAAGAGTGTCGACGTTCGTTTTGTGTGTGCGACCAACCGTGACCCTTGGAAAGAAGTACAAGAAGGTCGCTTTAGAGAAGATTTATACTATCGTTTATACGTGATTCCATTGCACTTGCCGCCATTGCGTGAGCGTGGTGAAGATGTCATCGAGATCGCGTATTCTCTGCTAGGCTATATGTCGGTCGAGGAGGGGAAGGCGTTTGTACGTTTTGCTCAGGAAGTACTTGATCGCTTTAATCAATATGAGTGGCCGGGTAACGTTCGTCAGCTACAAAACGTGTTGCGGAACGTGGTGGTTTTGAATAACGGCAAAGAGATTACTCTCAACATGCTTCCACCACCGTTGAACCAACCGATTGAAAACAGTCTGCGATTGAAAGAGAAGCAGAATGAAGACATCACGGTAAAAGATATTTTCCCATTGTGGATCACTGAGAAAACGGCTATCGAGCAGGCCATTAAAGCGTGTGATGGCAACATCCCTCGTGCGGCAGGTTTCTTAGATGTCAGTCCATCGACGATATACCGTAAGTTGCAAACGTGGAATGCGAAGCAGTAATCAACAAACAATAAGAAAATAATAATGACGAAAGTATTAAATCAGCAAAAAGTTGATGAGCTTGCCGGCGAAATAGGCCAAGAGAATGTCCCGGTTTTACTGGAAATCTTTTTAGGTGAGTTGAAAGGCTACTACGAACACCTAGAGATAAATAAAGAGTCGGATACCTCTAAGTACTTGGCTGATATCAGTCATGCGCTTAAGAGCAGCGCAGCAAGCTTTGGTGCGGATTCTTTGTGTAGTTTTGCGATTAGCTTAGACGCAAAAGTGAAGCAAGCGTTGCCTGTAACCGAGATTGATTTTCAAGATATGCAAGACCTCCTGTTATCGACGTACACTGAATATCAGCAGTTGATGACGGACCTTTAAAACAGCGAGTTATTACTGAGATTAAAAAAGGAGCAGCATGCTCCTTTTTTGTTGTTGTGCGCCGAGCATGGCGTTGATCTAGGAGGTGAAAGTCCTCTACGGGCTC